>JAUVOZ010000058.1 GCA_030598885.1 Anaerolineae bacterium
GGTGCAACCCATCTCTCTGCGGGGTGAAGCAGATCTTTGTCACCTAAAATCGCCGGATTCAACACCTGAGTACCGGCATTGAGATGATTAGTTAAGTTAAGCAGACGACGCGTTCCCTCAAGACGCGAGACTACCCCGACCGTGGCAACCCACCAATCCACCTGAAAGCGGTCGGATGGCAGATCAACATTTCGGTCGTCTAACATCGAATCGTATGCATCACGAATGTAATGGGAGCAAATCGCCCCCAAATGATGGATATTTAGGTGAGCATCCTGGTATAAGAGAGGGTCATATCTCCAGGTGATTAAACTGATTCCTTGTTCCATTACCGCCAACCGCTGAGCCAACTTGAGACGATACTCCAAGCCTTGATTGTGGTACATTGGGTGGACACCAATTTGGTGAGAGCAATGTTTTAAGCCCACCATCGCCACTTGATCCATGCGGCTTGTGTCTGTCCCTAGGAAACCCAGTACAAAACCGATGACCTTCTCCCCTTTTAGGGCTCCCAGAATGGAACCGCCATTGTGGGTGATCGCCATGAGTAGATGGATTGGGATAATATCGATCTTGCTGCCCGGCCAGATCAATCGTTGTAGCTCCTCAACCTGCTTCATCTCCTCGCTGGTTTGGAGAGGATGAATTCTAATTTCATCATCCATCGACTACCCTCTCCGCCTGGGCGCGAACTGACGCGCAAGCAATTCCCAACCCCAATTCCGCTCCTGAAGATAGCTTAGATTCTCTTCCATTCGAGATGGCTGTAAACCGAAAACGCGGGGTAAGGTATTCAAATCCGTCGTCCGGCTGACGGCCAAATAATCAAGCCACAGTGTTGTGACCGGAGGCTGAGGTATGAGATGTTCTAGCAACCAGGCACCCGCTTTTAGATAAGGAGGTCTTGTGGGAAGAAGGATCCTTGGACTGCTCGCATTCTGCATGATCATGTGTAAGATCTGTACCAATGGAAGGAACTCCGGGCCTCCAATCTCAATGGTCTGCCCAATTGTCGAAGGTTCATCCAATGCCCAGGTGATACATGTGGCCAAATCCTCGACCCATAAAGGTTGAAAGAGGGTTGTGCCATCACCTGGGATTGGGAATATGAGAGGTGCTACTGCGAGCATCATCGCCAATGAGGTTGTGAAGTTGTCCAATCGCCCGAAAATTATCGTAGTTCTTATAATCGTGAACGGCACTCCGCTCATCCGCAGATGTTCTTCCGCCATCGCTCTTGCTCGCATAGCGGGGTAGGCAGAAGACCGGTCTGCCCCAAGGTGACTGATATAGATTATGCGTTGCACACCTGCATCTGCTGCGGCTTCGGTAATCGTATGGGTTCCGGCTACATCCGATGCAAGCCTATCCTCGGTACCCCATTGACCTTCAGCGCCGTCCAGATGGATCACTGTCTTCACTCCGACCAATGAAGCCCGCACACTACGTCGGTCTGAAAGTGCAGCAAGGGTCACATCGAACGCAACACCATGCGGTAAATCCGGCGAGCGTCGAGATGGACGTAGCAATGTACGAACTGGATATCCGAATTCCGCCAATCTGCGCAGCACCGACTGCCCGATAAAATCTGTGCCGCCAGTTACTAGGAGCATGATCCCCCATCACATTCAACCGGAACTAGCAATGCAGTCTATCCTTATGTTGCCGTGGTAACCCGATAGCGTAATATCCTTTTCATAAGTTATTCAGTGTCGATTGTAGCATACCCAAGGTCTTTAACCATGTTACAAGCCGCACGTGAGGAAATGGTAAACAATTAAATAACTGTAGGGGCGATTCACACTGTATCATACCGTTCGGTGAAACGCCCCCACTTATCTGTCAACGGTAATAGATTCAGCTCTCGCTGTCCTCCTCAACCGTGTTCAGCATGGTGTCCACAATCTCCCGAAGGTATATTTCGGGCACCGCCCCCACCTGCCGGTGGAGGATTTTCCCCCCGCTAATAAACAGAATCGTTGGAATTCCCTGAATTCCATATTCGGTCGCCCACTTTGAATTCTCATCAGTATTGACTCTGGTGACGAGTAATTTTCCAGCATACTCGGAGGCGAATTTATTGAGAATAGGCTCTACCATCTTACACGGTCCACACCAAGGCGCCCAGAAGTCAACCAAGACTGGTACTTCCGATTTCAGAACTGCCTTTTCAAAAGCATCATCGGTTACATTTATCGGTTCATTCATCTTTTCCATCTCCATAGTTTCCATTCATGAGATAGATGATACCATGGATGATTGAACTCCAGTAGAAATCATCTCATATATCCCTTTCACAACCGCGAGTGATATAATGCACTCTAACTTATTAATACTTTTAGAGGTTCTACGTGATCACAATGAACTGTCCTAATTGTTCTACTCCGGGTCTTGAAGTTACCGACGATGGCACGATCGATTGTCCGAATTGCGGTATTCTTCAAGCCAGTGGACTCAAAGTATGCCCGGCATGTGGTCACGAGAATATTTTCAACGCCGAGAATTGTATCGTCTGCAAGGAGCCCATAACAATCCTGAGCCAGATCATGACCATGCAAAGTGACCACAGTCAGCCATTTAGACTTAAACAGGCTCGTTCTCAAGCCTCTGCGATTAAGGAACGTGAGGAACGTAACTCGCAACACCGCATGGAGGGATTTCAGGAGATTGATCGCCGCCGCGAACAGGCACTCGCCGAGGCTCAAGAAGCGCAAAAGGTGCACCAAAGACGTGTTTCCACCATTTTGTTCATCATCGCCGGTTTGTTTGTCATTTTCATCGCTCTATTTATAGCCATGTCCCTACTTCGCTGATAGATGGTCTCTAGACAGCATTACACCATTCAGTTACCTGTATATGAAGGACCCCTCGATTTATTATTGGAGTTAATCGAACAAGCCGAACTTGACATAACCAAGGTTGCATTGGCACAGGTCACGGATCAATATCTTGCTTACTTACAGAAGGTTTCAGAACATAGACTCGAAGATCTAATTTCCTTTCTGTTGATAGCTGCCCGCCTGTTGCAGATCAAATCTGAGGCTCTTTTGCCCCGGCCACCAGAGCTTGAACCCGGTGAGGAAGATCCAGGGGATGCCCTGGCTCGAAAATTAGTCGCATATAAGAGATATAAACAAGTCGCGATACACCTTGCGGACCGGTCGCAAGCGGGCTTTAAAACCTACCTCCGTCTTGCTGCCTCTCCGGCACCCGAGTCTAAGCTTGATCTATCCAGCGTTGGCCTGAAGGATCTGAAGCGTGCGTTTATGGACGCGCTCGCCGCTGCACCAACTGGTCCTGCTCTAGGTGAAGTTATCGTCGCCCATCGCATCCGTATCCGTGACCGAATCCAGATCATCATTACCGCACTTCGTAAGACCGGTCAGACCACCTTCCAGAATCTTTTCAAAAACGCCAAATCAAAATTGGAGATTGTCGTCTCCTTCTTAGCTCTCCTAGAATTAATCAAGCAGCGTCAAGTAACCGTGCAGCAAGACACCTTATTCGGCGAGATTGAGCTCTCCCCAGGGGATGCCTGGCAGGAAGATCAAGATATGGATTTCGAATTGGAATTTAAGGAGTAGAATGCGCCTAATGTCAACGCTACCGCGGCCCCAACACCGTCTATTACGACATCAATCAAACTCGAAGTTCTGCCCTCGACAAAGGACTGATGGAATTCATCGCTGAGAGCAAATAAGATCGCCATCATAAAAGCCAACACCCACTGATAACCTACCGATAATCGCTGTGGAAGTGCATAATAATAAGCTAATCCAAGCAACCCAAAGCCCAAAGCATGCCCACCTTTTTTTATATACAAATCCCAAGCACCAAAAAAAGGCAGACGGTTTCCTGGTAGCGATGAAATAAAGAAAATAATCACCATAAGGAGAAAGGCTGGTACCCATCGCAACGGAGGTGGGATGGATGATGAAGGCATAGAAGCCATTCTACCACCACATCACATACTTTGTGGATAAAATGTGAACACGAAAGCCGGCAATGAAGAACAGGTTTTTAGATATCTGCTTGAAATACTCGAGGAAGAGAGAATCGGATCCAGATCGAAATCAAAGTGCCAAATAACATATCTAACCAAGAAATCCACATATAATCGGATTATCCAGTTAAAGGATAAGAAAGAGGTTCGACACAGGCCAGGTTTCGTATTATCATTCAAAATCAATCCACCGCGAGAGCACAACTTTCGTGGTCTGACGAGCAATCGCATCACCTTCTCTAAGGTGACAAAAGGAGACAGAGAAAAATGGGAAAGACCCGCAGGCTAGTTTTAGATACGCTGAAGCCCCACGAGCCAAGCATAATCGAGATGGCGGATCAGCTCAGTGAGTTAAATGGCATATACGCGGTTAACATCAGCATCTACGAAATGGATCGCAAGGTGGAGAACGCCAAGATCACCATCGAGGGAGAAGATATCTCCTACCCCATTGTGTTGGAGATCATCAACGAAATGGGTGGAGCAGTTCACTCCATCGATGAAGTGGTCTGCGGCAAACAAATCATTGACGATGCCGCCACTTTGCAGGACTGATTGAGTCGTGTAACTTGAAAGGCTTGACAAAATGAGTCGGCTTCGGAGTATGTTGCAACGTATTTTGGAATACGACAGCTTAGCCAACATCGGCGAGATTGCCCGCCGCTACTTTGCCATGAACGCCTTTGATGGAGTGCTGACCATCATCGGAGTATTGATGGGGAACCTGACCGCCGGAGTGGACAATCCCAAAATCGTGGTGAGCACTGGTCTGGCCACGAGCGTCGCCATGGGCGTTTCTGGGTTGTGGGGAGCCTATCTAACTGAAACAGCAGAACGAAAGCGGGGGTTGATCGAGTTGAGCAGCCAGACCCTGACTGATCTCAATGATACCCGCATCGGGCGGGCTTCGCGGGTAGCGGCAGTGATTGTGGCGTTAGTTGACGGCCTCTCCCCCTTTTTGGCGGCAATGCTTGTGCTCACCCCTTTCTTCGCGGTCGGACTTTTCACTTCCATCACCTGGGTCTACTATACATCCCTGGGAATGGCGTTGTTGACATTATTTGCTCTGGGCCTCTTCCTGGGGCATATCTCCCACGAGAATCTGATCCTGTATGGGGCTAAAACTATCATTGCTGGTGTGATTTCTATCATAATCAGTCTCCTGCTAGGCGAGTAGGCATACAAAAAACCAGGCGAACGAATTGAAAACGGTGGATGCAGTTCTAATTGGGGCTGGACAGCGTGGCGCGAATGACTATGCACCTTTCGCCCTTCGCCATCCTGACCAACTGCGTTTCGTCGCCGTGGCTGAACCTTCCCCCAAACGTCGTGCGCGATTCGCCCTCCAGCACCACATACCGCTTGAGAACCAATTTGTGAGCTGGGAAGCTCTGTTCGCTTGCACTCAGATGGCACAGGCAGCCATAATTTGCACTCAAGACCAAATGCATGTCGGACCTGCCTTAGCTGCCCTGCGAGCAGGTTACGATGTGCTACTGGAAAAGCCCGTCGCAACAACTCGTGAGGGATGTCGTCAGGTTGTATCAGCCGCGGCTGAATTGGGTCGACAGTTGCATGTGTGTCACGTATTACGCTATACACGCCACTTCCAAACCATGCGCCAGATTCTCCAATCGGGTGTTCTAGGCCAAATCATCAACTTGGATCATCGGGAGAACGTTTCATGGTGGCATATGTCGCATAGCTTTGTGCGCGGCTCATGGGCAAACATCGCTGAGAGCTGCCCGCTGATCTTAACCAAGTGCTGTCACGATTTTGATATCCTCTTGTGGATGCTGGAGCGTAAGTGTGAACGTTTGAGCAGCGTTGGTAAATTAGTGCACTTCCGCTCTGAAAACGCACCAGCCAACGCTCCCGAACGCTGCCTCGACGGCTGTCCCGCCAGTGAAACTTGCCCATTTTACGCTCCCTTCATATATGTGGATTTGTTGCCACTTTGGCGTAATGTTGCTGAAACTTCTACCGGCTGGGCTCACCTTGTAATGCAAGCGCAACTGCGTGCACCTGGGCTAGTTAAAGCTCTAGGTACTGTCGCTCCGGTCATGCGTCAGATTAATGAGTACCGCGGCTGGCCACTATCTGTTGTGACCCTAGACCCGACACCGGAATCAGTGCTTGAAGCGCTGAAATCGGGACCTTACGGGCGATGCGTCTATCACTGCGGCAATGACGTGGTCGATCACCAGGTCGTGTTAATGCAATTTGAAGGTGATATTTCGGTCACCCTCACCATGCATGGTCATTCTCATGTCGAAGGTCGCAGCACCCGCATCGAAGGTTCACACGGCCAATTACAGGCTTTCTTCGGACTGGGGGGATCGTGGATTGAAGTCCATGAACATCGCAGTGGCCGATCCACTCGCCATGACACTACTTCGGAGGTTGGCGCTGCGCATGGAGGTGGCGATGAGGGGTTGATAGCAGCTTTCGTTTATAGTATTCGAGAAGGGAGGATCCAGCTGGCCTCGGAGCTTGCCCAACAAGCCCTAGAAAGTCACTTAATCGCGTTTGCGGCTGAGGATGCTCGCTTAGGGGGACAAGTAGTTTCGACAAATAAGCTTTGATCACAATTATCACTCATAACCATGAGAGGTTCACAAGGAAAGGGAAAATGAATCATCCGCCGGTCATCATTCCTGAAGCAGCTTGGCAACGACGATTTGATCAACAGTTGGAAAAAAAGGTTCGACCCAGCAATCCATTAACCGCACGTAGATTGATCAAAATGCTCCCGATGATCTTGCGATTGAGATCCCAATTGAAACGCGACAAGGCCGAAGGTCGCGAACCGATGATTGATCCCTTCACCTCACTTCGCCCTGGTCCTAATATGGGCGTTCCGTTGGGAGGCATAGGCTGCGGCAGCATAACCCGCGGCTGGCGCGGTGATTTCAGACGCTGGCAACTCCGACCAGGCATCTACCATTACCATCCAGTATTCGCAGATCAATTCTCTGTCTATGCGCAATTTCAGGGAGAACAACCACACGCTCAGACACTCTTCCCAGGACATCCACAAGACGGGAACTTGACCAGTTGGGGTTGGGATCTGAACACCGAGTGTGCAACTTATTATGGGCTATTCCCACGAGCATGGACGGTTTATGAGCATCCAGTACCAGACATACGTTTGACATGCCGGCAAATCTCTCCCGTTATCCCACATAACTACCGCGAGAGCTCATACCCGGCAGGAATATTTGTGTGGACGATCCAAAACCTCTCCCAAAAGCAAGCGACGATCGGTCTGATGCTGACTTTCCAAAATGGTATCGGATCCGCCAATGATATGGCGGGAGGGCACTTCAATGAGCCATTCCGAACTACCTCGGTTGATGACGACGGAGTGAAACGGGAAGTAGTTGGGGTTGCGCTCCATCACACTCACCGCCAAACCAAAGTTCTTGAGGATGGCCAGTCGCCAACCACCCGAGAAGTCTTCGAGGACCCACTTACATTTGCCATCGCAGCTGAAACGCAACCCGATCTGCAGGTGAGCTATCGCACATGCTTCCTCACGACAGACGATGGCGCGGAGCTGTGGGCTGACTTTGCGCAGGACGGTAAGCTGGAGAACATCGATGAAGCCAGATTCTCAACCAAAGGTGAGGCGATTGGCGCAGCTTTGGCTCTTACAGTGGAATTGCCACCAGGAGGCTCGCGTGAGGTGGCCTATTCTTTGGCGTGGGATATGCCTTTGGTCCGATCTGGCATGGGGACGAAATACTATCGCCGGTACACCCAGTTCTACGGTCAAGATGGGGAAGCGGCACCAGCTATTGCCCGTGATGCATTGATCAACTACCCATCCTGGGAAGCCGAGATCGAGGCTTGGCAGAAGCCGATTCTCGACGATCCTGAATTGCCAACTTGGTACAAGACCGCGCTTTTTAATGAACTCTATTACCTTGTCGATGGTGGAACACTTTGGGTATATCGAGCAGACGAAGAAGATCCCTGGCGAGATGACATTGGACGCTTCGCCTATCTCGAGGGCCATGAATATCGTATGTACAACACATACGACGTTCATTTCTACGCTTCATTTGCCTTGAACATGCTGTGGCCGAGACTTGAACTAAGCCTCCAACGTGACATCGCACAGTGCGTAAGGACAGACTATCCTGAACAGCATTATTTGCTTAGCACGGGTAAATTAAGTCCACGTAAAATGCGTAGCATCGTGCCGCATGACATCGGCGCTCCGGGTGAAGATCCATGGATAAAAGTGAACGCCTATAACCTCCACGATTCAGGTCGCTGGAAGGATCTCATCCCAAAATTCGTCTTACAGGTTTACCGCGATTATATTGCTACTGGCGATAAATACTTCGTCGCCGACGTATGGGATGCTGTGTACGAAGCAATTGAGTATATAAAGCAATTTGATAAGGATGACGATGGGCTGATTGAAAACGAGGGGATCCCCGATCAGACTTATGATGTATGGTCGGTAACCGGAGCCAGTGCTTATACTGGCGGGCTTTGGCTGGCCTGTCTTAGCGCGGCTGCAGAAATGGCCGAAATGTTGGGCGAGGACGAGCAAGCCAGAATATACCGTGAGATCTACTCAAGAGGATCGATTGCATACGAAGATAAACTTTGGAATGGTCAGTACTACAACTACGATAGCAGTGACAGCAACTATTACAACAGCATCATGGCCGACCAACTCGCTGGGCATTGGTACGCACGAGCCTGCGACTTGCCACCCATCGTCCAGCCGGATCATGCTCGCAGCGCGCTAACAACTATATATAAGTTCAATGTTAGCCGATTTCATGATGGTGAGATGGGGGCGGTAAATGGTATGCTGCCAGATGGACGGGTTGATAAAACAAGTATTCAATCTCAGGAAGTGTGGACAGGAACGACTTACGCCGTCGCAGCTGCGATGCTTCAGGAGGGATTGAAAGAGGAAGCATTTGCGACGGCGAAGGGCATCTACGAGATGACCTATCATAAGCTGGGCTATTGGTTTCAGACACCTGAAGCCTGGGATAAGAATGGGAATTACCGTTCCCTGGCTTACATGCGTCCGCTGGCAATCTGGGCAATACAGTGGGCCTGGGAGCGACTTAAGTCGAAAACAAGTTCCTGATCGGATTACAACGATGAGTGCACTGAAAAAACTACTATCGAGGAGTGGCGTCAACGATAAATATTGATTAAGGTGGTCAAGAATGACGAAATTATCAACCGGGTACATTCATGTTTACACCGGAGACGGCAAGGGGAAAACCTGTGCCGCGCTGGGCTTGGCGTTACGGGCTTCAGGTCACGGAATGCAAACCTATATTGGTCAATTCATGAAAGGTACGCATTACGGGGAACTGGAGGCGCTGAAAGAGAACCCGCTTATCATCATTGAGCAATATGGTGGTGAACGCTGTATTCGCAAGGAAGAGGTTACCCGTGAGCATATAGACCAAGCCCTCGCTGGCCTGGAGCGTGCTCGGGAGGCAATGCTCTCAGGTCGCTACGACATTGTGGTGTTGGATGAAGTCAATGTGGCGATTTGGTTCGATCTGCTGACTGTAGAGGAGGTGCTTGCATTTCTCGAACAGCGACCGAGTAATGTAGAGTTGATCCTTACCGGGCGTCGTGCGCCAGTGGAGCTTATCATCCAAGCCGATTTGGTGACCGAAATGATAGAGGTGAAGCACTATTATCAACAGGGCTTATCCGCTCGAAATGGGATTGAACAGTAAGCATCATCAAGTTTGCGGGATTTGGGTAGATCAAGCACAGTTTGGACAAGGATGGTGATGGATGGATTCCACGGTTGGTTTTGCATTACTACTCTCTGCACTGGCTGGATTATCCACAACCATTGGTAGTTTGTTGAGCCTTCTTGTCCGTAAGCCGGGCCCACGGTTCATGGCGATTTCTTTGGGATTCTCCGGTGGGGTGATGATCTTGGTCTCATTCGTCGAGTTGCTACAAGCTAGTATCGAGTCAATTGGCTTCACCCCGGCCCACATCGCTTTCTTTGGCGGGATGGTGGTGATGTTCATTATTGACGAACTTATTCCGCATGAATATATAGCCGAACATCAACACCCCAATGCAGGTATGGGCCAGGAACGATTGCTCAAGACGGGCTTATTCGTAGCGCTCGGTATCGGCATTCACAACATACCTGAGGGGATGGTTTCCTTCGCGGCCGCACTGAAGGACCCCTCATTAGGTATAGCCATCGCGATCGCGATAGCTTTGCACAATATTCCTGAGGGAATTTCAGTGGCGATGCCGATTTATGCAGCCACCGGTAGCCGGCGTAAAGCTTTCCTCTGGTCATTTCTGTCAGGTGTAGCAGAGCCAATCGGCGCTTTATTGGCAGCGATTGTGTTGTCGCCGTTTCTCAACCAAACAGTGCTGGGCTATATGCTTGCAGCAGTGGCGGGGATTATGGTGTTCATTTCGCTTGACGAACTTGTACCAGTGTCCCGTTCATTGAGTGAGGAGCATATTTCCATTGTGGGCGTCGTTGTGGGAATGATCGTTATGGCCATCAGCCTGGGGATTTTGCGATAGCCTGCGCCTCGCACCTTAAAGGGTGCGGCTACAACGTTGATCTTCCAATGGGACCCCAACCTCCACTCGCTCATCGTATCTTGTAGCCGCTGGCTTTAGCCTGCGCCTCGCACCCTAAAGGGTACGGCGATAAGGTTGGTTTTCCAATAGGATCACAACC
>JAUVOZ010000113.1 GCA_030598885.1 Anaerolineae bacterium
GCCCTATTGATTTAGGAAAATTAATTAAGTGCAATAAACCAATTGTAAGAATTGATTATGATATTGAGGCAATTGGAACTCCTTCAATCGAAGCAATGCTTGATGATCTTCTTGCTAAAATGAAATAAGCAATAAAAATTCATCATTTATTGCTCTTTTTTTTTAATATAAAATATATGCGTTTTAAGCGAGTCGCTGTCAAGTCATACCCTAGATATATAATTGTTATTAAGAACTCAACTCTCTAGGAGAGAATGATGAGCGATATAAAAGCCATATTAGGTCCGATGAGACTCCCCTTTCTCATATTGACCCCAGCCTGCATCTTTTTGGGTTTTAGCAGTGCGGTGTGGACCTCGGATAGTGTGAACGGCTACCACCTATTGCTGACAATAATCGGGGGTTTATGCGCCCAAATTAGCGTCAATGCATTGAATGAATATTTCGACTTCAAGAGCGGATTAGACTTCAAGACAAGACGGACCCCGTTCAGCGGTGGCAGTGGCACCTTACCCGCCAAGCCAGAGGCAGCAACTTTAGCGTTGGCAACCGGTTTGTTGTCATTGACCGCCACAGCTCTCGTCGGATTATATTTCATTCAAGTCCGAGGAATGGCTCTCCTACCTCTGGGTCTCCTTGGTATTTTTATAATTATCACCTATACAATTTGGCTCAGTCGCATTCCTATTGTGTGCTTAATCGTGCCAGGATTAGGATGTGGTACTGTGATGGTCATGGGTACGGATTTTGTACTCTCGGATGGATATTCGTGGACAGCCTTTTTCTCTTCACTTGTGCCATTTTTCACTGTCAACAACTTATTGCTCCTAAATCAGTTCCCTGATGTCGAGGCAGATCAAAGTATAGGTAGAAGAAATTTTCCCATCACGATTGGCAGGCAAGCCAGTGCTTCTATCTACGGACTATTTCTAGCTTTATCCTACATCTCGATCATCATCGGTGCATGCATTGGGTATTTACCCTGGGCAAGTCTGTTGGGTCTTATCTCGCTCGTTATCGCCGTTCCCACATTTATTGGTGTTTACCGATATGCTGAGGACATCGAGAAGCTTATTCCTTATCTTGGGTTGAATGTGATCATAACCTTGACAACCCCGGTATTGGTAGCCATCGGCTTACTTATTGGCTAAAAGATAATATACCTTTTCCACTAAGGCAGACCGACCTCGGAGGTCATTCAAGCGAACTGCACTGACAGGGTTATTCCCTAATGAATTGCAGCCTAATTGGTTTTCAGCTAAACACTTCTTAGATGCATGCTCGAAGTTCTGGTCTTTTCTGCAGGTAATCAATAAGCCTAGTATTATGCAAACCTTTTTCAGCAACCTTTGTTGGAGTCACTAGAATGGCAATAGAAGACCAAGTGGAAAATCTAAGTCGCAGCGTTAAGGATTTTACTGAATGTGTGGATTCTCTTCATGGGGAAATGTTCTTGAAAAAGCTTAATGGCTGGTCGCCGCGGGACACTCTGGCTCATTTGATTGGTTGGAATCGGTATACCGTAAAGGGATGTGAGCAAATCCGAAGAGGAGACCTCCCATTCTATCTTGTCGATCCAGGAGAAGATTATTGTAAGGTCAATGCGGTGCTTATTCGAGAATATTCATCGAAGGATATAAGCGAGCTACTTGATGAACTTGAGGCATCGACTAATGAGTTAAAAGCGTTCCTGGGTATGGTTGACCCGCTCGATTGGGATCGTGACTATGGTGTAATGTATCAAGGATTTAACATAACAGTTCGAAATAGTGTGGATGCCCTCATTGAGGATTATATTAACCATAGACAACAATTAGAGGAATGGGTATGAAACTCTAACCGAAGGAGGTAAAACCAAGATGACCCGCTATAAAATCATCGTCAACCCAATATCTGGTAGAGGTGCCGGGGAAAGCGCCGTTCCTACCATCGAAAGTCGGCTGCGGGAATATGGTCTGGATCACCATCTTGTGCGTACTGAACGACCCTGGCATGCAGCAGAGCTAGCCCAGGAGGCCGCAGCGGACGGATACGAAGTCGTAGTGGCCGTGGGCGGCGACGGTATTGCCAATGAGGTGCTGAATGGCTTAATGTTGGCCAAGGGTGCTGGAGAAGGGGAGGCGGCTTTAGGATTGATAGGCCTCGGTCGTGGCAATGATTTCGCATTCGGCATGGGAGTGCCGGCTGGCCTGGAGGAGGGTTGCAAGGTATTAGCGCAAAATTTCAGGCGTACGGTAGACATTGGTCGAGTCGTTGGGGGTTTGTACCCTCAAGGTCGCTACTTTGGGAATGGCGTGGGTATTGGCTTCGACGCGGTTGTCGGTTTTGTAGCGTTGAGAATGAAGCGATTGCATGGTTTCCTGTCCTATATCGTCGCTGCCCTTAAAACAATCTTCATATATTACCGCGCCCCGTTGGTAAAGATTGAATATGATGGAAACACGATAGAGCAGCTTTCGTTGATGGTTTCGGTTATGAATGGGCGTCGTATGGGAGGTGGTTTCATGATGGCGCCACAGGCTGAGATCGACGACGGCCTGTTTGATCTTTGCATCGCTAACCAGGTAAGCCGCCCACGCATCTTAGCTCTCATCCCGCGCTTTATGCAGGGTACCCAAGCCTCTCATCCAGCGATTAAGATCGGACGTACAACACAAATCACGGTCACCGCTGTCGAGGGGGTTTTACCAGCTCACGCCGATGGAGAGACGCTTTGTATTGAAGGCCAACAACTCACCATGGAACTGCTACCTGATCAGATTGATGTCATCTGCCAAGCTCCTGAGACAGCCGGATGACAATAATGGGTCGGCTGGTAAATTTCACCATTAAACGCCTAACCCACATACTTTGCCGGATCGATGCAGATCAGTTGTCGCAGGTACCGGAAAAAGGACCACTAATCCTGGTTGGCAATCATGTCAATTTCATAGAAGTCCCGATAATTTACACCCAATTGCTGCCGCGTTCAGTAACTGGCTTCGCCAAGGCTGAAACGTGGGACAACCCAGCTATGGGGTATTTATTCGATTTATGGGGTGGTATTCCAATACATCGAGGTACAGCTGATGTAACCGCCCTGCGTCAGGGACTGGCAGCACTTGACGCGGGTCGCATCCTGGCGGTCGCACCAGAGGGCACGCGCAGTGGCCACGGGCGTTTGCAGCGAGGGCATCCAGGTGTAGTAATGTTGGCGTTGCATAGTGGGGCGCCTGTATTGCCGGTGGTTTACTTTGGGGCTGAGAAATTTCGATCCAATTTGGCCCGGCTATGGCGTACTGACTTTCATGTTGTAGTGGGTCAGCTGTTTTACCTGAACGCGGAGGGGGTCAAAGTTACCCGAGGGGTGCGTCGGCAGATGACGGATGAAATTATGTGGCAATTGGCGGCACTGTTACCTCCAGCTTATCGTGGCGACTATACGGATCTGACTGCAGCCACCGAGACCTATCTGCGGTTTCCATCAATGTCTGAGAGCAACCTCAGTCGTACGCTGCATTCAGAATCATACCAACCCTAATAAGTTTAATATTAAAGGTCTCCTCCAATAACTATGGAACGTTGACATAAATTTATTGTTATGTATGTTATCTACCTCAAAGCAGACTCATCCTATCTACCTCTTTCTGTAGAGGCGGCTCCCATGCCGCCGACGGTCAGGCGTGGGAGCCTGACCTGCTGGAGAATTAGGTGAGAAACAGGTTTGATTAACTGGACATGACTTCTCCGATATTGGGAAATTTATTCAAACCAGGCATGACGGACTGCACTGGAGAGACTCTAGATGTAGAATTATCCTGGGTATGGAATTAGAGGGAGGTTCAGGTATGGCGAAAGGACGCATCGTTGTCAATGAACTGTATTGCAAAGGGTGCGAATTGTGCACGTCTGTATGCCCCAAAGATCTGATCCAAATAGCGGTCGATCGTTTTACGCCGAAGGGTTATCATCCGGCGGAATTGGTGGATCCGGAGGGAGCGTGCACCGGATGTGCGATCTGCTCCATCATCTGCCCGGATGCTGCAATCACCGTATATCGTTGGGTGCCAGCGGACAAAGTAAAGATCAAGGTTTGAGGAGGGATGTTGGTATGGCGAAAGAATTGCTGAAGGGCAATGTCGCTTTTGCTGAGGCAGCCATTCGAGCGGGATGCGAGGCCTATTTCGGATACCCTATTACACCCCAAACGGAGGCCCTGGAACATATGTCAAAACGTATGCCAGAGCTTGGGCGGGTGTTCTTGCAGGCTGAGAGTGAAGTAGCCGCGATCAATATGGTCTATGGCGCTGCCAGCGCCGGTGTTCGGGTGATGAGCTCTTCGTCTAGCCCTGGGGTCAGCTTGATGATGGAAGGACTGTCTTATATCGCCGGTTCAGAGGTGCCGGTCGTGCTGGTCGATATCATGCGCGGCGGACCCGGACTTGGGAACATTGCCCCTTCCCAGGGTGATTACAACCAAATAGTCAAGGGTGGAGGGCATGGCGACTATCGTCCAATCGTGCTTGCTCCGGCTACCGTGCAGGAATTGATCGATCTCACAGTCGAGGCTTTCGATCTGGCAGAGAAGTACCGTTGCGTTGTTATTGTCCTGGCTGATGGCAGCTTGGGTCAAATGATGGAACCAGCTGAGTTGCCTCCAATGCAAGTGGTCCGACCGGTTGATAAGCGACCTGATTGGGCGTTGACTGGTGCCAAGGGCAGGGACCCGAATGTGATCACCTCGATCTACATCGATCCAGCTATAGAAGAGGTATTCAATCGTAAACTCATGGCAAAGCAGGCTGAGATTGAAGTAAATGAAATCCGCTATCGAGAGGTATTACTCGATGATGCTGAAATTGCTGTAGTTGCATTTGGCACTGCGGGCAGAATCGTACAATCAGCGGTTAAAGCCGCTCGGGAGGAGGGGATTCGGGTCGGTCTACTGCGACCGATTTCGCTTTATCCATACCCATTCGAGAGGGTTCATCGACTTGCGGAGCAGGTGCAAGCGATCATGGTAGTCGAGATGAACGGCGGGCAGATGGTTAATGATGTCCGGATGGCGGTAGAAGGTTTGGTCCCGGTTTCCTTCTATGGCAGGATGGGAGGGATGGTGCCGCTACCGGATGAGGTGCTGGAAGAAATCCGCAAGGTACAGGCGAGTATCGATGTGGCTGGATAGCGTGGAGAAGTTACCATGACAAATAAAGAATTGGTTGAATCCCTGATCTACACCAAACCTGAGGGTTTAACTTCTGCTGTGACCCATTATTGTCCCGGTTGTACACACGGTATAGCTCATCGGTTGCTGGCCGAAGTAATCGATGAGATGGGAGTCCGTGAGGAGACGATTGGCATAGCGCCGGTCGGGTGCGCGGTCTTTGCCTATGACTACTTCAATATGGATTTCGCTGAAGCAGCTCATGGTCGGGCGCCAGCGATGGCTACCGGATTGAAGAGGGTAAGCCCTGATAAAGTGGTCTTCACCTACCAGGGTGATGGCGATCTGGCGTCCATTGGCGCAGGGGAAATCCTGCATGCCGCTGGTAGAGGTGAGAACATCACCGTGATTTTCATCAACAACGCTATTTATGGCATGACGGGGGGTCAGATGGCGCCCACGACTTTGCCTGGCCAGCGGACGACGTCCACTCCATTGGGACGCGATGTCGAAATGCATGGGTTCCCTCTTCGGATGTGCGAGATTCTGTCTCAACTCGATGGAGCGGTCTATGTAGTGCGGCGTAGCTTGCACAATGTGGCTAACATCCGAAAAGCCAAGAAGGCTATCAGACAGGCTTTCGAGGTTCAGCGTCAGGGACTAGGTTTCTCGATGGTTGAATTGCTATCCAGCTGTCCCACGAATTGGGGTATGAGCGCGGCTGAAGCGCTGAATTGGATAGAGGAGCACATGCTCCCCGCATATCCTCTTGGCGACTATAAGGTGAGCCCTGCGATCAGCAAGCACGGCGGAAACTAGGAGAATGGGATGCAAACTGAGATCATCATTTCAGGCTTTGGTGGGCAGGGTGCTCTTTTCGCTGGACAACTGCTATC
Source organism: Anaerolineae bacterium (assembly GCA_030598885.1). Taxonomy (GTDB): domain Bacteria; phylum Chloroflexota; class Anaerolineae; order Anaerolineales; family E44-bin32; genus DUEZ01. The sequence continues at coordinate 6,040 of JAUVOZ010000113.1, forward strand.
CTATTCCGCTCTGGATAATGGCTTACAGGTAACCTGGATCCCTTCCTATGGGCCGGAGATGCGTGGCGGTACGGCGCACTGCACAGTGATCATCAGTGACGACGAAATCGGATCTCCGGTGATTCGCAACCCCAAGGCGGCCCTGGTGATGAACTTACCGTCGCTGGACAAATACGAGCCACTGGTCGAGACTGGAGGGGTGCTGGTGGTTAACACCTCCTTAGTGGACCGAAACCCGACGCGTGAGGATATTACAGTGATCTTAGTCCCGGCGAATGAGATAGCTGAAGAGTTGGGGGAAAAGCGCTTGGCGAATTTAGTGATGTTAGGGGCGTTGCTTGAGCATCTGGACGCCCTTTCCGTGGAGGATGTGGGCGCTTCTCTGGGCGTTCACATCCCCGAGCACCGACGAAATCTGTTGGAGGGGAATCTTAAAGCGCTGGAGCGTGGTGCCAGCCTAGCGTCCAGCGAGGCAATTTCGGACTGATCGAATAAGAGAGGTCCTTGGGAAGGGGTAAACTAGCACCTCATTAAGCAGAATGTTGTTCAAC
>JAUVOZ010000035.1 GCA_030598885.1 Anaerolineae bacterium
GATCGACATGCAAAATCGGCGTACCAGGATGATCTTCCTCGGGACAAGGCCATTGCAAGCCCTGACCCTCTAATCGTGTATAGTTCATACCGCGGTAGATCGGTGTTGCTAGCGCCAATTCATCGAAGATATCCGCGACCGAGTCGAAATGCCAATATCCAGGCTCTCGGTTGGCTTTCATCTCCCGGTCGAATCGGGAAGCAATCTCCACGGTTATGCACCAGTCTGGCCGTGCCTCGCCGGGCGCTGGGAGCACAGGGTGGAGCCGTTGGACGCGACGTTCGGTGTTGGTGAAGGTTCCCTCCTTCTCCAGGGAGGAAGCTGCAGGCAGGATAACGTGCGCCAAGAAAGCCGTATCGCTGGGGAAGATTTCCTGCACTACGAGGAAGTCCAAACTGCGCAAGGCTTGCTCGACATGCTGTGTATTTGGATCGGACATCATGGGGTTCTCGCCCATGATGTACATGGCGCGCACGTGCCCTTCCAACGCTGCATGGGTGGCTTCAACGATCGTTAGACCAGGCTTATCAGGCAAATCTTCGAGCCCCCAAACCTTAGCGACGCTCCGTCGTGGTTCATCGACGTTGACGCGCTGATAGCCCGGCAGGACATTAACCAGGCAGCCCACATCGCATGCCCCTTGAACGTTCGCCTGTCCACGCAGGGGATTAACACCTGTCGAAGGTTTCCCGATCTGACCACAAAGCATACTCAAATAAGCAAGCGCGAGAACGTTGTCCGTGCCGTTGCTGCGTTGGGTGATACCCATGGCGTAAAGAATGGTGCTATGTCCCCGTTTATCTTCGTAAACTGAATCCCCCGTGGACCTCACACCTAACGCATACAAGCGTGCAGCTTCGATAATCTGCTCGGAAGGAACACCGGAAACTAGGGCCGCTCTTTCTGAAGTGTAGGTGTCGAGGGACTTTACCAGATCTTCGAAACCCTCTGTGCGTTCCTCGATAAACGCCTCGTCAGCCCAGCCCTCGGTGACGATAGTATGCATCATCGCAAGGAAGACGTAGATATCCGTCCCGGGCTGGGGTTGGAGGAAAAGCGTTGCGTGATCGACAAGGGGGATGCGACGAGGGTCGATGATGACTAGATGGGTGCCCTTCTTGGTTGCCCGTACGACTTCGTATCCGATGACTGGGTGGGCTTCAGCGGTGTTCGAGCCGGTGATAAGTATGCAGTCTGCATCACGAATTTCGTGAATGGAGTTGGTCATTGCGCCGCTGCCGAAGGCCTGCACGAGGCCTACTACTGTGCTGCTGTGTCAAAGCCGGGCGCAGTGATCCACGTTATTTGTACCGATACCAACTCTGATGAATTTCTGGAAGAGGTAGTTCTCCTCGTTGGTACAGCGCGCTGAGGATAATCCCATAACCGAATCGGGGCCATGTTCACTTACCGTCGCTGCGAGGCGGGAAGCCACCAGATCTAGCGCCGTCTCCCAATCGACAGCGATGAAGTCATCTTCGATTTTGGGCTGTTTAACAGCAAGCGGCGATGTATCGGGTTGTTCCCATGCCTCAGAGGATAAACCAAGCTCATAAGCTAGGTCACGACGGATTAACGGGCGGGTGAGCCTTTCGGGACTATGGGCAAAATCCCACCCATAGCGACCTTTTGTGCATAGAAGTTCGCCGTTGACAGGTCCGTCCGGCGAGGCTTGAGCATAAACGATTTCGCCTTCCTTAAGCGCATATTCCAATTGACAACCGACACCACAATAGCCACAGATCGTGGTCTTACGATCCAATTCCCACTCCCGCCCTTTGTTCTTACGTGAGACCGGCATCAGGGCTGCGGTAGGGCAAACCTGCACACAATTGCCGCAAAAAACACATGTGGATTCGATCATCGGACCATCATAGGGTGTGGCTATGTTGCTCTCAAAGCCTCGTTTAGCGAAGTCAATGGCGTGAACGCCGACGATCTCATCACAAATCCGCACGCACAGCCCGCAAAGAATGCAGTATTGGTGATCGCGGATGAAAAACGGATTATCATCCTGATACAGGGTGCTGGATATTGTTGGTGTGTATGTGGTTTCCTTGATGCCATACTCATAGGCGTACTGTTGCAATAAGCAATCTCCCGCTTTTTCACAAATGAGGCAGTCCAGTGGATGGTCGGAGATGAGGAGATCAAGGACATTCTTTCGGAGCTCGTGGAGGCGCTCGCCGTGGGTGGTAATAACTAACCCATCTGTGCAAGCCAGACCGCAGCTTGGGACGGGTTCAGGATAACCTTCGACTTCAACAATGCACAGACGGCACCCGCCCGATACGCTCAACTCGGGGTGGTAGCAGAGGTGGGGAATCTCGATTCCGTTTGCGAGCGCAACCTGGAGCACATGTGTGCCGGGTGGTGCCTCGATTTTCTTCTCGTCGATTGTGAGTGTGATCATACGGAGCTCCTGGATTGTCTCCTTGAAGGAGACGCCGTTCACGTCGGTTCCTGAGAGGAGATCAAGGTTTGATATTCCTCACGGAAGAATCTCAGCGTGCTTAAAACTGGATTTGGTGCAGACTGGCCCAATCCACATAAGCTCGTGGCTTTTACAATGTGACAGAGAGCCTCCAGCTTGTTAAGGTCTTCGGGTTCGCCGCGCCCATCGATGATTTTTTCGAGCAAGGTGCGGATCTGAACGGTTCCGACGCGGCATGGGACACATTTGCCACAACTTTCGTCGACGCAGAAGTCCATGAAGAAGTGGGCGAATTCGGGCATACTGGTTGTGCTATCGATGATGACTAGGCCGCCGGAGCCCATGATTGATCCAAGTTTGTTCAGGTTTTCATAATCAACGGGCGTGTCCAGATGCTCGGCTGGGATGCACCCGCCGCTGGGTCCACCTGTTTGAGCAGCCTTGAATTCAGCGTCGCCCGGCACATCGTTGCCGATGTCGTAAATGATTTCCCGCAGGGTGATTCCCATGGGCACTTCGATAAGACCGGTGTTCGTTAACTGTCCTGCCAGCGCAAACACCTTGGTCCCTTTGCTTTTTTCTGTTCCTATTCTTGAATACCAGTCTGCGCCCCCATTGATGATCGGTGGAATGTTCGCCATCGTTTCGACATTGTTTATGAGTGTGGGTTTACCCCATAACCCCGATGTCGACGGGTACGGCGGTCGCATACGCGGCATGCCGCGCTTTCCTTCGACCGAGTGGATCAAAGCTGTTTCCTCGCCACACACAAAAGCTCCAGCTCCGATGCGCACAGCAGCGTTGAAGTTGAAATCGGTTCCTAACACATTTTTTCCCAGGATGCCATTTCGGCGAGCTGTTCTTATCGCACGTCGGATCCGATCGACAGCTATGGGGTATTCACCACGGATATAAAAATAGCCATAACTCGCGCCAACAGCGTAAGCAGCGATGATCATCCCTTCCAGCACCTGATGTGGGTTATCCTCCATCATGGTGCGATCCATGTAGGCGCCAGGATCGCCCTCATCTCCATTGACCACCACGTATTTGGTGCTGGATTCCTCCTTGCGTACAAAATTCCACTTCATTCCGGTTGGAAACCCCGCTCCGCCCCGTCCCCGTAGTCCGCTACGCAGGATCTCATCACAAATTTCTTCAGGGGTCATATTCTGCAAGACATGTCCGAGCGCAGAGTACCCCCCATGTGCCAGATAGTCTTCTAATTTCTCGGGATCAACATGGCCAACGTTTTGTAAAACAATCTTCTCTTGTTTCGCGAAGAAAGGTGCATTCGTGTCCAGGATGCGTTGTTCAAGTCCCTTTCTCCTACGAGCCTTCTTTAGTTTCTCGCGAATCTCTTGCACGTCCTCAGAGACAGATTCGTCCTTGAGCTTACCCATGGGCACATGTTTGGCGATAATTTGTTGCGAGACATCGATGTCGACATCTGCGTAAATGATGGGTTCGCCTGATTTGTCCTCGACGCGCACAAGAGGGCCGCGGCTGCATAGTCCCATACAGCCGGTCTGGACGACTTCTACGTCATTCTCTTTGCATTGACAGGCGTCGACAGCTTCTTGCAGGGCGTTGATCGTTCGTCCAGCGCCTGCGGATAGACAAGCTGTGCTAATGCAGCAAAAAACCCGACGCTCAAATTTCTCCTGACGTTCACGCTCGCGTTGAGCCATTTTCTCCAGTTTTTCAAGAGTCATCCTGGTTCTCCTTGCTCAAGGACTTCCGTTTCTCGCGCCAAAATATCCTTGACGAGAGAGATCGTTGACTGTGGGCTTTGCCTTCCATGAACTTCACCGTCCAACACGGCGACCGGAGCCAGTCCGCAGCTGCCGAGGCACCTAGCTGTTGTAAGGCTGAACAATCCGTCTTCTGTCGTCTTCCCAATGGGCACTTCGAATTGTTCAGAGAGTGCCTGGGTGATGGTAGCCGAACCCTTCACATGGCAGGCTGTTCCCGTACATATGATGCAATTATGCTTACCCAGTGGTTCGAATGTAAATGAATGGTAGAACGTAGCAACGCCATAAACTTGGCTGAGTGGTACCCTGAGTTGTGAAGAGATGTAAATTAACAAATCATTCGACAGGAATCCAAAACTTTCTTGTGTAGCATGCAGTACCTCGAGAAGAGCATCTTTCTCGAAGTCGAAGCGTTTCATTGTGCGGTCGATCACCTTAAATCGTTCATCGCCGCTCGGATGATCGCTTGAATTGAAATGCTTTTTGTTCGCTTGGCTTTCCGATGAGTTTTTCATATAGCGGGTCCTCACAAGTTACCACTTTTCAGGACATCAGGCATTCATAGTCGGTGAGGTGCGTGGAAATCCTGGCATCCATTCACCTGAATCTCCTTACTTTCGACTGGCAATGATCACCGTGCGTTAAGGCTGTGTCAGGAAGGGTTTTGGAGATTAAAAAAATCTTCTCACATTATAGGTGTGGGGTTTCAATAATCATAGTGATAATAATCATACTTTGAGCTTTTGATCGTTCATCTGTTTGCTGCAGATCTCAGGAGAGTAGGTGGCTGGAGAGACGAGCATAATCAACATCATACACATGGGCCTGTTCCAAAAGGTGGCGCTGGATGATGGGCACCAGGAAGTTACCCCCCAGGCCTTATAACGATAGGGCACTGAAGTGTGTTTCAAGCGGCCCTGAAAGATCTTAAGCGTTGAGCCTGGCTTGCATTTTTGTGGCTGAACTTACCTATCAACCTTAGGACCCCTTCGTTGACATCCGCTCGAGGTACGTGTATTATTAATGTGTCGAAAGAGGCGCATTATATTTTCGCCTCTCGCGGCCCGGTTTCATTATTTATCATCCTTTTTATTCCAAGTTTGCATGTCATGACTTTCGTCGTTTTCAAGGACGCGGCAGCGCAATAGACATAAACTAAAAGGGATGTGGCTCTCCATAGGGTGGGCGCTGAAATCGGGCGAACACCCTATGATTAATTTAACAAGGTGGATTAAATGAGCGCTGAATTTATCGTACGTTTGATTGGAATGATGGTGCTGGCTGTAGGCGGTGTCTCCCTGGGAGTATACTTGAGTGACCTGGCTAACGACGAGCCGTATCTGTGGGCAAGCGTATTTGGTTTGGTAGGAGCTTTAATGGGGTTGATCGTTACTCCTTTCTTAACCACTCGCCCAATACGAGCTATTCGTGCACATATGACTCAGGTTTCGGTCCGGTCTATGCTTTCCGGCACACTTGGCTTAATCATTGGATTGATCATAGCCGCGCTGATCGCTTCGCCGTTATCATTGCTCCCCGCGCCTTTTGGTCAATTGCTGCCACTCGTCGGTGCCGTGGTCTTAAGCTACCTGGGGGTAACAATCTTTGTCATGCGTCAGAATGACGTTTTTAACGTGCTTGGGAGCCGTCTGTCAACTAAAAGCAGCGAGGGGGAGGATGGCGAACAAGCTCAGCGCAATATCCTGTTAGATACCAGCGTGATCATTGATGGCCGCATAGCAGATATCGCTCACACGGGATTCATCTTCGGCACTATGCTGGTGCCATCTTTTGTGCTTAATGAACTTCAGCATATCGCCGACTCGCCTGATGGCTTACGCCGCCAACGAGGACGTCGAGGTCTCGATATACTCAACCGACTACAGAAGGATACACGCATTACTTTCCGCATCACCGATATGGATGTCGAAGGTGTGCGCGCCGTAGATGACAAACTGGTTATCTTGGCCCGACAACTGCGTAGTCCGATCCTGACCAATGATTTCAATCTAAATCGAGTAGCTGAATTACAAGGCGTAATAGTGTTGAATATCAACGAGCTTGCCAACGCGGTCAAGGCTGTCTTCTTACCAGGCGAGACCTTGGATGTACATGTGATTCAAGAGGGAAAGGAAGCAGGCCAAGGGGTTGGTTATCTCGATGATGGCACAATGGTCGTGGTTGAAGGGGGGAAGGCAAAAATAAACAACATCATTTCGGTGATGGTGACCAAGGTGCTTCAGACAGCTGCCGGACGGATGATCTTCGCCCGTCCAACGTCTGCGCAGGAGCATTCGTATGACTCGGAGTAACCTGACATGAGCTTGATGATTTATAACACCATTACCCGTACCAAGGAGAGATTCGAGACGATAGAACCGGGAGTGGTGCGCATGTATGTCTGCGGCCCAACCGTTTACGATAAAGCCCATGTTGGTCATGCGATGTCCTCGATCGTCTTCGATGTAATTCGGCGTTGGCTGGAATACAAAGGTTATCGAGTGATCCATGTCATGAATTACACCGATGTTGAAGATAAGGTGATCCGGAGAGCAAATGAACTGGGGGTCGATCCACTGTCATTAGCTAATAAATACGTGGAGGAATACGATCAACATTTGCAAGATCTGAACGTGCTTCCAGCGACTGTCAACCCGCGGGCCTCTACAGAAATTGAGGCCATCATCCGCATGGTCGAGGGCTTGATCGAACGTGGTTATGCGTATGAGGTTGACGGCGACGTTTATTTCCGGGTTGGGCAAGATGAAGATTATGGGAAGCTCTCTGGCCGCCGCGTTGAGGAAATGCACGCGGGCGCCCGGCTAACAGTTGACGAACGAAAGGAAGATCCCACCGACTTCGCTCTGTGGAAAGCAGCCAAACCTGGTGAGCCGGCGTGGGACAGTCCCTGGGGGTCTGGTAGACCAGGTTGGCATATCGAATGCTCGGCGATGAGCTTACAGCATCTCGGTGAGCAGATCGACATCCACGGTGGTGGAAGCGATTTAATTTTCCCCCACCATGAGAATGAGATTGCTCAGTCTGAGAGCTTGACGGGTAAAACATTTTCCCGTTATTGGGTCCACAATGGGATGCTGCAATTGCACGGGGAGAAGATGTCGAAGTCGCTGGGTAATTTAGTCACAGTTGAGGAGTATCTGAGCGAGCATGACGGGAGCGTTTTCCGCATGGTGATCCTGAATGCTGGCTATAGAAAACCGCTCAAGTTCAATGAGGATGTCATCAAGCAAGCCAAACGAGCCTGGGAGCGTTTGAACGCTGCTCTACGTCCGGCAAGCCCATCGTCCGAAGAATCACCGCAGATGGCAACTATCCTGACGCAAAAGATTGAGGAGACCCGAGTTGGCTTCGAAGCCGCGATGGATGATGACTTCAACACTCCGGGTGCTCTCGGGCATCTCTTTGAGTTAGTGCGAGTTATTAACCAGGCCAGGGATGCGGGTGTCAGAACGGAGGCGTTGGGCAAAGCGCAGGAAGACCTAAGAATATTCTCTGGCGTGCTCGGATTAGAGCTTGAGGTCGATCAAGTCGCGGGGCACGAAGCAGCTTCGTTTATCGATTTGCTGATCGAAGTGCGTCAGGAATTGAGGCATGCTCAACATTGGACCCTGGCCGATTTGATACGCAATCGGTTGGAGGACCTGGGTGTGATCCTGGAAGATGGCAAGGGCGATACAACCTGGCGGATTGGCTGACCCAGATTTGATAGCGGGTTTGATGTCAGCCTCCTGACGACGTGGATCATGCTTACTAACTACGAGGGGTAGGATGATATGGCCGCAGATAAGACTGAGATGATCTTCGGCCGGAACCCCGTCCACGAAATACTTAGAGCCGGTCGCCGTCAAGTGCACAAATTGATGGTAGCCGAGGGAAGTATCGAGCGAGGCACGCTGGCGCGCGTGGTGGCACATGCCAGCGCTGAAAACATCCCGGTGGAGCGTGTCCATCGTCGTTCCCTTGATTGTGAGACAGATCATCATCAGGGTGTGGCGGCCGTGGTCGGTCCCTATCCATATGCCACAGTAGCCGATATCTTCCAACGATCACAAGCGAGAGACGAACCCCTTCTGGTGTTGATACTAGACATGTTGCAGAATCCCCAGAATCTGGGGACATTGCTTCGTACGGCTGAAGCCGTTGGGGTGCACGGTGTGGTGATACCGAAGCGTCGCGGTGTGGGGGTAACCCGGGCGGTAGTGAGCGCTTCAGCCGGGGCAAGCGAGCATCTTCTTATCGCGTCTGATAACTTGGTGCGAACGATCAAAAAGGTGAAGGAGTCAGGAGCCTGGGTCGCAGGATTGGAAAACCTGCCGGAGGCGCTTGCTCTGGAGGAAGTCGACCTGTCGGGGGGGATGGGATTGGTGGTCGGTAATGAGGGACGGGGTATGCGGCGTCTGGTGAGCCAGTCCTGTGATTACCTGATCAGGCTGCCGATGCGTGGTTGCATCGGCTCGCTCAACGCCGCCGTCGCTGGCTCAATCGCGCTTTATGCGATTTATAGAGCGCGTGGCTAAGGTTGTGAGAGACCAATTATGAGGTAGGAATTCTATTGGTTATCAGCTTACATTGACGGTGATGTGGAATCCTGGTAAACTCGGCGGGCATTGTCGGCGGATAGTGCCTTTGGTAAAATGAGCTAAATTGCGCCGTGCAAGTAAGGCGCGTTTATGTCATTACGCCGACGTAGCTCAATGGCAGAGCGACCGCCTTGTAAGTGGTAGGTTACGGGTTCGACTCCCGTCGTCGGCTTCCGACGTCGGTGAGTCATCAGCGGGAGATCGCTGGGTAAGCTGAATCGAACGCTTTGCCGAGCCGTCGATCAATGGTGCTGGGAACCATTATGCGGAACCCACAGCCATTCAATTGAGCCTTTGGCTTAAGTTCTGTCCAAGGGCTCTTGAATAAAATTTGGTGGCTATTCGACAATGGTTGTACTTTGGGCGGTTACCCAAGTGGCCAAAGGGGGCTGACTGTAAATCAGCTGGCATTGCCTTCGGAGGTTCGAATCCTTCACCGCCCACTTGGTCCGTCGCCTGAAAGGTGCGGATGGCGTACTGCTACTAGAGTTGCTGCGGTTACATGATATTAACAAACTATAACCGCACCCTTCATGGTGTGCCATACGCCCTCATAGCTCAGACGGTAGAGCACGTTCTTGGTAAGAACGGGGTCAGGGGTTCAATTCCCCTTGAGGGCTCTCGATTATAACCGGACTAGATCTGGAAATCTGGTAAGGAGACTGCAATCATGGCGAAGAAGAAATTTAAGCGGACGAAGCCGCATCTAAATGTGGGGACGATCGGGCACATAGATCATGGGAAGACGACGTTGACGGCGGCGATCACCAAGTGGTGTTCATTTCAGGGGATGGCGGAGTTCCGGCCGTTCGATTCGATAGACAATGCGCCGGAGGAGAAGGAGCGGGGGATCACGATTGCGATCGCGCATGTGGAGTACGAGACGAAGAATCGTCATTATGCGCATGTGGACATGCCTGGGCATCGGGACTACATCAAGAACATGATAACCGGGGCGGCGCAGGTGGACGGGGCGATCTTGGTGGTGGCGGCGCCAGACGGGGCGATGCCGCAGACGCGGGAGCATGTATTGTTGGCGCGGCAGGTGGAAGTACCGTCGGTGGTGGTGTATCTGAACAAGATAGACATGATGGACGATCCGGAGTTATTGGAGTTGGTGGAGTTGGAGTTACGGGAGATGTTGGACGAGTACAAGTTTCCTGGGGATGAGACGCCGATAGTGAGGGGGAGTGCGTTGGCGGCGTTGGAGAGCGAGAGTGTGGATCCGGATGCGCCGGAGTATGAGAGCATCAAGGAGCTCTTGCGGGTGGTAGACGAGTACATACCGGAGCCGAAGCGAGAGATGGACAAGCCGTTCATGATGCCGGTGGAGGATGTATTTTCGATCAAGGGGCGGGGGACGGTGGTGACGGGGCGGGTAGAGCGGGGGGTGGTCAAGACGGGGGAGACGGTAGACATAGTAGGGTTGAGAGACAAGAGTATGAGCACGGTGGTGACTGGGGTAGAGATGTTCCACAAGATATTGGACCAGGGGCAGGCGGGGGACAATGTTGGGTTGTTGTTGCGGGGGATAGATCGGGAAGAGGTAGAGCGGGGGATGGTGGTAGCGGAGCCGGGGTCGATGACCCCGCACACGAAGTTCTTGAGCGAGGTGTATGTATTGACCAAGGAGGAAGGGGGAAGGCACAATGCATTCTTCAGTGGATATCGGCCGCAGTTTTACATCCGGACGATGGATGTGACCGGGACGGTGAGTTTGCCGGAAGGGGTGGAGATGGTGATGCCTGGGGACAATGTAAATCTGACGGTGGAGTTGATCATCCCGGTGGCGCTGGAGAAGGGTTCGAAGTTTGCCATTCGCGAGGGTGGTTTGACGGTGGGTGCAGGCGTGATCACCGATATTATGGAATAGGTGTACTATGGCCAAACAGAAAATCCGTATCCGACTTAAAGCCTACGATCACCGTGTATTGGATCAGTCGGCCAAGCGTATTGTCGAGACGGCGGAGCGTACCGGAGCGAAGGTCATTGGACCGGTACCGCTTCCGACCAAGATCGAACGGTTCACAGTTCGACGCTCGACCTTCATCGATAAGGACTCGCACGAGCATTTCGAAATTCGAACACATAAGCGATTGATCGATGTGCTGGAGCCGGATACGAAGACAATTGACACATTGATGCGGCTAAACCTGCCAGCTGGTGTGGATATTGAGATAAAGATTTAGCAGGCGAAGATAATGGTGTAGCTGCACCCTTAAGGGTGCGTGGAGAGTTACAATAAGACAGGCGGAGTAAGAGACGATTTGCAGGCGGATCAAATAGACTGGCATCTACCGCGATCGATCTGACTACTCAGCATTCAGGGATGATGCAGCCGAAGCCCTGGTTGACAGTCCCGAACAGAAAATATATCGGAGACAAGGGATGAAGGGGCTTATTGGGAAGAAAGTTGGCATGACCCAGATTTTCGACGATTCGGGTGAAGTGGTCCCGGTGACGTTGATTGAAGCTGGGCCTTGTTATGTGACCCAAATCCGCCGACCAAAGCGAGATGGGTACAATGCGGTCCAGTTGGGATTTGGTGAGGTGAACCCCCGTCGTTTGTCGGGCGGACAACTCGGCCATATCAAGCGCAACAATGTACCTCCCTTACGACACCTGCGCGAGTTCCGGGTGAAAGAGGTGAGCGACATTCAAGAGGGGGATAAACTAACGGTCGAGGTCTTTGTCGTGGGCGATCAGGTTGACGTTATCGGCACCAGCAAAGGTAAGGGATTTGCCGGTGCTGTCAAGCGCTACGGCTTTAGGGGCGGACCCCAGACCCACGGTCAGTCGGATCGTTTACGTGCGCCGGGTTCGCATGGCGCAACCTCAACTCCCGGCAGGGTTTTCAAAGGCTCTCGCGGACCCGGTCATATGGGCTCGGTGCGGGTGACCTCACAGAATCTACGAGTGGCTCTGGTAGATCTAGAAAGGAACCTGCTCGGCGTGCGCGGTAGCGTCCCTGGTCCTCGGGGTGGGCTGGTGATGATTAAGGAAGTGCGTAAGCAATAAGCTGTCGGGAGCGGATTGACGATGAAGGTTGATGTGCTGAACATGCAGGGTAAAAAGGTTGATACGGCGGAGTTGCCACCGGCGATTTTTGAGGTTCCGATTAAGAGGGATCTAATGCACCAAGCTCTAGTTCGCCAGTTGGCCAATGCACGACTCGGCACCCACAAGACCAAGAGTCGCGGTGAGGTTTCTGGTGGTGGGCGGAAGCCGTGGCGCCAGAAAGGTACCGGGCGAGCCCGACACGGTTCGAGGCGCTCACCAATCTGGGTCGGGGGTGGTAGGGCGCATGCACCGAGACCGCGCAAGTACACTCGTCACATGCCGCGGAAAATGCGCCGTGAGGCTTTGAGGTCGGCACTTTCAATCAAAGCCGCTCAGAAGGAAGTGGTAGTCCTGGATGAGTTGAAGATGGAGCGACCGAAGACGAAAGAAATGGTTGCCACCCTGGAGCGTTTGGTTGGACAGGCAAGTGTGTTGATCCTGCTAGCGGAGTCGAACGAGGCGATTGAAAAGTCGGCGCGCAACTTGCCGGATGCCAAGACACTGCGGGCTAACTATCTCAATGTGCGCGATTTGCTGGGATACGAAAGGCTGATCATGCCCTTAGGCGCGCTGGAAATCATCCAGTCCTACTTGGGGAGCTGAGGAGGCTCTTGATGACAACGGTTTATGAAATCTTACGCAGACCTATCATCACTGAAAAAACCAGCTTCCAAAGCAGCAAACTCAACCAATATGTATTCGAGGTTGATCGTAAGGCTACAAAAGCCCAAATTAAGGAAGCGGTTGAGACGCTGTTTGATGTGACCGTGTTGCGGGTAAACGTGATCAATGTCCCGGCGAAACGCAGCCGTCGACCGCGCAGTCGTCGAAATCTCGTGCGACGGGCGGGGTATAAGAAAGCAATTGTTACCCTAGATGCGGGCGATACGATTGACGTATTTGAAGGGGTTAAATAATGGCGGTTAAGAAATACAAACCGACCTCCCCTGGTCGGCGTGGAATGACCGGACATGCTTTTGAGGAGATCACCAAGAGCAAGCCAGAGCGCTCGTTGCTGACGCCCAAGCGACGCCGTAGTGGACGCAATAACCAGGGACGGATCACTGTTCGCCACCGCGGTGGTGGACATCAGCGACATCTGCGCAAAGTGGATTTTAAACGCGACAAGCATAGCATACAAGCACGAGTGGCGGCGATTGAATATGATCCTAATCGCTCAGCGCGTTTGGCATTATTACATTACATGGACGGTGAAAAACGTTATATCATCGCTCCGTTGGGTCTATATGTTGGTGACAATGTGTTGGCTGGACCAGAAGCAGAAATTCGCCCAGGTAACAGCCTTCCGTTGGCTAATATTCCCTTAGGTACGTTGGTGCACAACATTGAATTGTATGAGGGGCGCGGTGGTCAGATGGTGCGAGCAGCCGGGACGTCGGCGCAGGTGTTGGGCAAGGAAGGGACTTATGCTGCCATCCGCCTGCCTTCGGGCGAGGTGCGTCGTGTACGCCAGAAGTGCTACGCAACCATCGGCGAGGTAGGCAACCCGGACCACGGGAATATAAAGCTCGGTAAAGCTGGTCGAAAACGGCACCGGGGTTTCCGGCCGGCGGTTCGCGGTTCAGCCATGAGCCCACGCGATCATCCTCATGGCGGTGGGGAAGGGCGTCAGCCAATCGGTTTGCCAGGTCCGAAGAGCCCATGGGGTAAGCCGACGCTAGGCAAGAAAACTCGGCGAAATAAGAGAACTGGTAAATACATCATTCGTCCGCGGTCCAAGCAGCGTCGATAATCATGTTGGACAGGATGTCGGAGGCGAGCATATGTCGCGATCATTGAAGAAGGGGCCGTACATCGACCCCAAATTATTGAAGAAGATAGAAGATTTGAATGAACGCGGTGATAAGAAGGTGATCCGCACCTGGTGTCGGGCGAGCACGATCTTCCCCCAAATGGTGGGTCACACGATTGCAGTGCATGACGGGCGTCGTCACGTACCGATCTACATCACCGAAAATATGGTCGGGCATAAATTAGGCGAGTTCGCTCCAACCCGAACATATCGTGGCCACGTGACAAGAGATCGGACGACGCGGACAAGGTTATAGATAATGGAAGAAGCTTTTAACATCCGAGCAAGCGTCCGATACGCGCCAATGTCACCGCAGAAAGTGCGGCTTGTGTTGGATATAATCCGGGGATTGGCTGTGACTGAAGCGTTGGACGTCTTGCGCTTTACTCAAAAAGCGGCTGCCCGAACAGTACTCAAGTTAATAAATTCGGCGATATCAAATGCCGAGGAGAACTTTGGTTTCAACCGGGATGATTTGGTAGTCCACCGGACCTATGCAGATCAAGGTCCGATACGGCGCTGGCGAAGGTTCGGCGCTCGTGGTCGTTTCAAGCCAATCCAGCGTCGTTATTCACACATAAC
>JAUVOZ010000028.1 GCA_030598885.1 Anaerolineae bacterium
AGTTATTGGTCAGGGAATACATATCAGGGGTTTGGTTGTTTTTTAATGACTCCACTGAAAAAGATCAACCGCAAGAAGAGGTCTGGTATATGTGGGGTGCGGGCGCAGTCCGCACCCCACATATGCCAATCCCTACTCCTCGAGGGCAGTTTTTTCAGTGCACTCATTATTCCTAACTCGATAAATGGAAGAACCGTTAAAAGGGGTCACATTTTGAGAAGGCTCGATTCATTCGGCATGTAATTAGGGGGAATTTGCGCTCTAAATAATGAAGCAGATTGTATTGGGCTATGGTTTAGAAGCGAACGGGGTTGAAATCGGTCTGTTGATCGAAGTAATCTTCCTCCTCCGCGTGCTTGAGAGCATTGACGACAACATAAGTGAGCGGGGTGGCTAGCGCTTCATAGGAGCTCTTAAACAACCACTGGTGAAGAATGGTTGCACCGAGCACCCCACCTGGTAGGATCCCACTAAAGGCTATCGAGATGAATATCGCTGAGTCCGCTCCCTGGCCAACAAGGGTGGAGGCGATAGTTCGAACCCACAACATACGACCTTGTGTGGTGACCTTAAGTTTGGCCAGCACGAAAGCATTAAGGAATTCACCTACCAGGTAGGCGATAAACGACGCAAGCAGCAATCGAGGGGTGTAACCTAGAATCGCCTTATAGGCTAACGAAGCCTCCTCCGGATTGGCATAGACACCAGCGCTCCAATACGCGTCTGCCGGGAGCAACCCTGCCACCCAGATGGCGATCACCGCTAGGAGGTTGCAACTAAAACCGATCCATATTGCCTGGCGGGCTCGTGCATAACCATATACTTCGGTAAGCACGTCACCGAATATATACGCCACTGGAAACAAGATGACAGCCGCCGGGAGTGTTACCCCGAAGATCGAGAACAGTTTGACAGCTATGATATTGGAAATGATTAAAGTTGTCACAAAAACTGCCAGGATAACCGGATACCAGCGATAAGCGCGCATTTAGCTGGTCCCCTGGCGACGGCCATGTTCAGCTTCTACGGTGATGTTGATCCCCCCACGAATTTGGAAGGCACCAACGACTCGGCACCAGTGTGGTTCTAATGCTGCCACCAGGTCTTCGAGGATTTTATTGATCACGTGTTCATGGAATATACCCTCATTGCGGTAGGACCAAAGGTAAAGTTTGAAGGATTTTGATTCGATAATCTTTTGGTTGGGGATGTACTCAACCAGGATGTTAGCGAAGTCGGGTTGTCCGGTGGCTGGGCAAAGGCAGGTGAATTCATCAGTCTCCAACCTGACGACATAACGCCTATCAGGATGGTGATTTGGAAAGGTCTCGAGACGCTTGCTCGGCTTGGCTTCCCTTCCGAGCAGGGTGAGGTCATCTAAGTCTGATGCTTCAGTCATAATTTTGTCATCCCTCAAGCGGTTATCGTTTGTCGGCCACGCACCCGATCCCAGGTTCTACAGAAAGCACACTGCTCGGGTGCCGAGGTGGGTTGTCCACAAGTTTGACAGCTGTTTAAGTTGGCTTGGGTTGCAGGGTCCTGATGGGCAAACAGGCCGGATTCCTTGGCTCTTAAGAACGATAAGTAGAAGGAGAGCTTTGCACCCGGACGATCAGCTTCCAGCTGGTTTAATTGTTCTTTGTAGTAGATCGATTTTGCCCCAGTGGCGTGAGGGCATT
This sequence comes from Anaerolineae bacterium, assembly GCA_030598885.1. Lineage (GTDB taxonomy): Bacteria > Chloroflexota > Anaerolineae > Anaerolineales > E44-bin32 > DUEZ01. The sequence continues at coordinate 1,680 of JAUVOZ010000028.1, forward strand.
CTTGGTATATGTAGTCAATACCCTGTAGCAGAGCGTAAGCGGCCGTTTCACGTTCATAGAATCGGAAGAAGGGTTTGGCTTTACGTGCCAGCCCCCCGGTTATTTCTTCAAGAACGGGACTCTGCCGAGCTAAATAGCCCACCGCCCAGTTCAAAGTATTGCCAAATAGAGCAGCCGCTTCATCGTCCAGGTTGTGGCCAGTGACGAGAACGTCGTATTGGCCCTGATACGCGACCCGGTTCATGATGTGCCGTTTGGTCAAACCACAGATCGAACAAGGTTTGCCCTTACCGCGCAGGGTAAGTGCGGCTGCATCAGGGATGGTGGCGCCAGCTATTTCGGCAACATCGACCACAATTAACTTGAGGTTGTTTTTAATGGCGAATTTTTCAGCAAATTCTTGTGATTTTAATGAATACCCGTTTTCCTGGTTGATACCAAGCCCGATGTAGAGCCCATCTGCCTGGTAGCCTAGGTGATGGAGTATATCCCACAGTGCAAGCGAGTCCTTACCGCCGGAAACCGCCACCAAGATCCGGTCCTGGTACCCGAACATGTGGTATTTCTCGATGAAGCGTTGAGTCTGTTCGGGGAGCCAAATGAGGAAATGTTCCTTACATAAGGCTAACTTATGCTGGCGCATGTTGATGACGGCTTTACCCCCACATTTACGACATTTCACTGGAAAGTTACCTGCTTCGGGGATATGGTTCCCCCCGAGATGACGGCCACTAGGTGGATATGCTGGTTATCCTGCAAGATCTCGTCATCGGTGATCAACTCACCATCTAGGGTGGGAAGAACGGACTCCGGCTGGATGCCGAGTTTCAGGAGGGCATGACGAACAGTCATTCCCGCGCGCACCTCGTATACCTGGTCACGTAGCGTGAACTGAACGGTCATTTTCTTTCAAGGCCTGGCGTGATTGTACCCACCCCGAGGAGGGGAGTCAATGGAACGCTCAATATATTGGATAATAATGGTGCTATTTAACTTCCCTATTGGGTGTCACTGGCGGAAGAACACTTAGACAGTGGACTGGTTTCTATCGTTTGGTGCCACTTCCCGAGCATGCATAGCCTGGAAAGCAGCGATTGCTACTTCGACCATCGCCGGGTCTGGTTCACGCGTGGTTAGACGCTGCAGCCATAGGTTGGGAATCACAAGAGGGCGTGCCCATGAGAAGCGCATCATCCATGAGGTCAGACGGATGTACTCATACGCTAATGAGGCGATTAATGGGGCGAATAGCAGTCGACTGACCAAGCGGTAGACTAGAGGCAGAGGACCCAATGCGCTGAAAATCAGGATTGATAAGACGACTACCGTCAATAAGAAAGCCGTTCCACAACGGGGGTGTTCGCGAGGAAAACGCATCACCGACTCGACCTCCAACAACTCACCGGCTTCAAAGGTATTTATCGTTTTATGCTCAGCGCCATGGTATCCGTAAACCCTACGGATGTCAGGCATAAACGCGATAGCCCAGATATAGCCTACAAGCAACCCTAGACGTATCAACCCTTCAATAAAGTTCGATTGCCATGCATTCAAATATAAAAGGCGTTCCAATAGATAGGCTACGCTGGCAGGTAGAAGGAAGAAGAGCCCAAGACCTGCAGCGAGGGATGCAAGTAAAGTTAGAACCAACGGACCGCCTTCAAGCCTTTCATCCTCTTCCGCTTGAATGTTGGCGGAAAAGGTCAGGGCGTGTATACCCAAACTCAGGGCGTCCCACAGTTTCAGCAGACCGCGCAGAAAGGGTATTTTCGCTAACCTACTTTGATACAAGCTACTTAAAGGCTCAATCTCAACCGTGATCGATTGATCTGGGGCTCTGACGGCGATCGCACATACTTGCGTACCCCGCATCATCACCCCCTCGATCACGGCTTGGCCTCCGTACACTGGAAGTCGCTCTTCCATCTAATGCCCCTTTTTCCCGCTATCAACTGCTTTTATTAGCGGACTCATGCATGAAACGAATATAAGTTTCGACACCCCGGTGAAAGTTAGGAAGATGCAGTTTCTCGTTCGGAGCATGCAAGTTGTCGTCGGGGAGGCCAAAGCCCAGCATCAAGCTATCAACCCCGAGAATTTCTTGCATCATACCGATCACTGGCACAGTCCCACCCTGGCGGGTGAAAACCGGTTCCACTCCCCAGACGGCTGCAAGCGCTTGTTTGGCAGCTTGCACAGCATCCGAATCGCGCTCTACTATCGCTGGTTGACAACTGGCCAATTGCTCTAACTCCCAGGTGACCGTCGGTGGCGCTTTCGAATTCAGATAGGCTTCTAAATTGCTCCGGATCATCTCAGGCCGTTGGTCTGGAACCAGGCGCATGGAAATTTTCGCCATCGCCCTAGCTGGAAGAACTGTCTTTGAACCTTCGCCGGTGAAACCGCTGACTATCCCGTTGACATCTAGTGTAGGTCGGGCAGTCGCCCTTTCGGTTGCTGTGAATCCCTGTTCCCCGAATAGAACATTTGCCCCAGCCTGCTCCAACCACCATGTATCAGGCATAGAGGCTACATCGACACGATCGGTATCGGTGATTGGACGCACATGGTCATAGAATCCGGGGAGTGTAATCCGACCGTGTTCATCGCGCATACCAGCGATTAGCTTACATAACACGATGGCCGGGTTGTCAACTGCACCACCAAACACCCCGGAATGAAGGTCCCCAGCTGTTCCTTGGAGACGAATCTCAAAGTAAGCCAAACCGCGCAATGCAAAGTTTATTGAAGGCGTATCCGGGGCCAGGATGTTGGAATCGCCATTTAAACATAGATCACAGCTCAGAAGGGTCCGATTTTCTTGTATGAAGGCTCCTAAGTTTGGCGAGCCGATTTCCTCTTCTCCCTCAATCAAATATTTTAAATTTATCGGCAAACTGGAGGTTCGGATGATGGACTCGACCGCTTTGAGGTGAGCGACAACTTGACCTTTCATATCGGAGGCGCCTCGGGCGAAGATATTGTCTCCTCTCACCTGTGGTTCGAACGGCTCGCTGATCCACAAATCAAGCGGATCAGGTGGTTGGACATCATAATGTCCATAAAAGAGGATTGTAGGAACGTCAGTGCCCGCCTTAAGCCATTCACCATAGACAACTGGATGACCGGAGGTGGGCATCACGGCGACTGATTCGAAACCGAATTCCAGCAGTTGGTCGGCGGTCCATTTCGCCGCCCTTTGCATATCAGGTTCATATTCAGGGAGGGTTGAAACGGAAGAGATGCGTAGGTAGGATATGAGATCCTCCAGGAATTCCTCTTGGTGTTCTTTAGCATAAACGATTGCGGAATCTAAACTAGACATCTACATCTCCTATCAAAAGCCTACAAGGCAGGGGTTTAGTAGGGGCATGAATATTTTTTAATGGGTTTTTTACGTGACTGGCTTATTCTACCATCATCTAATCTTCGCGGTATTTTCTTTTTTTTACTCGTCCAATTCGTGTGTGTCGCCAGGAAGACACAATGAGCAATTTTATTAAGGGGGACTAATGGGTTACTGCAATTCAAGTTCTAAGGCTCTATAATAACCAATGGTCCCGTTATTTATGGATGCGATGGACCATTATTTTCGCGATCCTATTTATCAACTTTCTCAACCGGATGAGAATCGATTCGACTCGATCGATATCAAGCTCAATCCGGGTATTTGGCATTCTAATATCACCCTCATCCCGACAACTTTCTATGCACTACCTGACATCGACAATGTGGTCGAATATCAAGTCGACCAGAATGTTGCCAGCACCGGCATTATCGGATTAAAGGTTATTTATGATCCCGAAAGCACCGTCGACAGAGGTGGAGTAGGCGCCTGATGGCAAAACATGACACTGTACTCAGGCATGCGATAACTCCGCCGGCGTTCGATCAAACCAAGCTCCACCGCGAACGCCTGGTTGACTTGATCCACGCCAATATCCCTCGCAAGCTGATTGTCATTGCCACCCCGGCGGGTTACGGTAAAACCACCCTGCTGGCTGATTTCAGCGCCCACACTGAGATTCCTGTCTGTTGGGTACGATTGACGGAAGCCGACCGCGATGTGATTCGATTTGTTACCGTTTTAACGGCTTCCTTACAACGGCGATTTCGTCGCCTGGGAGGCCAACTCGATCTAGAGCGGTTGGCAGACTCATCACCACAGACTATCGCCCGTGTCTTAGCAGAAATAATTGATGCCCAGGTGAGTGAAACTTTCGTGATAGTTCTTGACGATATACACCTGATTAATCGCTCTAAGGCCACCACGGCATTTCTGGACGCGTTCCTGGAGGTCCAGCCAGAGCAGGTTACTATATTGGTTGCCGGCCGGGAGGTTCTTGAGGTTTCCCTAGCTAGATTGATGGCCGAAGGTGGCCTGGCGGGTTTTGGTCCACAAGATTTGGCTCTCACAAGATCTGAGCTGGTTGAGCTGGCAGTGTCGCAGGGGGGATTCGAACTGAACCAGCAAGAAGCGACCCGCTTGTTAGAGGAGACCCGTGGTTGGATTACTGGAGTGGTCCTCTCAGGTAAATTAGCTGGTAGTGGACTAGGTATGCTAGCCCAGGATCCCCGACCGATGGTCTATGAGTATCTGGCTTCTGTGGTGCTCAATCGCCAACCGGATGACCTACGCCGTTTTATGCTTGATTCGTCTGTCTTCCATGTGATGACTGCTGAAGGGTGTGATTACCTGCTCCAGCAGAATCTAAGCAATCGTTTCCTTCGTCGGCTGGTACGCGGTGGCATGTTCGTGACAGTTACTGACGAGACTCCCAGGACATACGAATATCATCCCCAATTTCGGCAGTTCCTGCTCCAATTGTTGGAGAGCGCTGATCGGAGGAAGTTCAGGAAGCTTCTAGTGCGGGCGGCTGATTATTTAGCGCAACACGGCTCATATGAGCATGCTGTACAACTGTATTCGAATGCCGGTGCTAGCGGTCGTGCTGCCGCTCTAACTGAGAAGCGCGCCGAGGAGATGTATCAGAGTGGACGTTGGTTGACCTTGGAATCATGGTCTAAGAAGTTGGATGAGGTGCAATCCTCAGCGCCAAAGGTCTTTCTCTATCTCACTGCCTCTTATGCGGAGCAAGGTAATCTTGAAGCTGCTGAGTCAGCATTGCAACGTGGCCGGGAAATGCTCACAAGTGGGTCCTCGAAGTCAACCCAAGCCTATGCCGAGATCTTACGAGGGCATATCGCTCTTTTCCGTGGTAAGTACGAAGAAGTCTTGGAGGCTGTTGAAAGTGCTGAGCAATTGCTTAGTCCCCGTGGAAGCCGACAAAGAAAGGCTTTCTGTCGACAGCTTAGGGCATGGACGTTTGTTAGGAATGGGGATTTGCTCGCAGCTGAGACTATTATACAGGAAGCGGTTGATCTACTCAATCAACCTGCACAGAGGAATGCCCAGGCAAGCGCGTTGATTAACTTATCTAACATCCAAATCGCGCTAGGAAAAACCGCTGAGGCTCATGCAACTACCATGAAAGCTCATGAGATCCTCCTTCTGGTTGGAGGTCCAATTAAGCTTGCGGTCTCATACAATAACTTGGCTTATGACGCCCATCTCCAGGGCAGTTATGAGGAGGCACTGGAGCTTTACAACGAGGGATTGAAGTATGCCCGGCAAGCAGCCAGCCCGGCACGCGAAGCGAATATCCTTTTCGGACAAGCTGATCTATTCGTCGATCTGGATCTAGCCTTACAGGCAGCTGAACTCTATGGGCAGGGTTTGACATTAGCTGCCCAGCAAGAGGACATTAGCCGCACCCGATATGGCTGTATTCAGACCAGTGTTTTACATCGGCGTAGAGGGGGTAGCGCATTGGCGCATGAGTGGTTGGGGCGGGCGATCGCCTTGGAAGAAGGCAGCGATCCTCCAGCTGGGGTCACTATCCAACTGGGAGCGCTGGAGGCTACTGCTAAACCTCGACGTGCGCAGGATACTTTCTCACGTTTACTTCAGGAAGGAATGGGGCTTGATGCAGGCGAACGGACTTTGGCACTCTACTTTAGAGCCCGTGCCGCGCTCACTGCAGGTGATATTGATCAATCCCAAGTCATCCTTGAGCAGGCGCTTGATTGGTGTGGGGGAAATGGCACTGAGCAAATCCTGGCTGGAGAATTAGGGTTCGATTCGGATTTTCGTGATTTCGCCAGGTCCAGATTGGGCGCACATCCTATGCTCTCGGTCGTCTTACGTCGGATAGATACAATGCGTGCCGTGGCTCAACGCTATCAAGAAGCACCTGATGATGTGGATACTGCAGCCCGGATTGTCTTATCCGCATTGGGAGAATCCAGTGTTCAATGTCAAGATAAACGTCTTACTGACCTCAAGCCATTGGCTCGAGAAGTGCTCTTCCACCTAGCGGATCACCAACGTGTTGACCGCGATGTATTACTGGAGATCTTCTGGCCGCACCATCCTCCTGGACGCCAGGTAGCGAATCTGCACACAGCGGTATACAACTTGAGACGCGAGCTTGGTCGCGACATTATCCTGCATGAAGTTCCAATCTACTGCCTCAACCCAGAATTGCTGATCGAGTACGACGTTCTTCGTTTTGAGCGTGCCGCTACGATCGCCGAAGGATTACCGCCGGGCGATCCGCGCAAGATGTTCGCTTTGACGGAGGCGATAAATTCATACGGCGGGTCGTTCTTGCCAGAATTTTCCTCCGATTGGGTGTTGGAGCGTCGCCGTGATCTCGAGCTGCGCTACCTTGATCTCCTGGCTTATCATGCGCAAGAGGCTCTTGTGCGAGATCAGCCACTGCGGGCGATCAACACACTTCGTCAGGCGCTACAGATTGATCCTTACCGCGATGATACAAATTTATGGTTCCTTGAAGCACTCGGACGCTTAGGGAGACGAAGCGAAGTCGTCACCCACTATCAGCGTTACATTCGGTTGCTGGCAGATGAACTTGGTATCGATCCGCCAGAACCCGTTCGCGAGCTTTATGCTCGCTTGATCGATTGAGTTGAGAGGGAACAGACGTAACATATCCTTGCTAGATAACGGGTCAAGTTAAACTCATCAACAATCTCTCCAGTGATAAGTAATAGTCGTTAACTATCAGAGAGGTGTTCAAGGCATAGGATCAGAAGATGCAATGTAACCACTATGCCGTTGAGAATCCGTTGAGAATCTTGATGTATCCTACCCATGAGAGGGAACAAAAGATTGAAGGAGGTTGCCATGGTCAGCAATCGCTGCCCAAGAGATGGCTGGTTGGTAGACTAATCTAAACCGTGTCATCGGGCAACTCAGTTAATATAATTTGAAACGCCTGGCAGCGAGGTAGTTTCTCGTTGCCTTTTTTTGTTAAATAAGTATGAAGCTTTCTTAGCACAAGGAGGTTCCAAATGAGTATGCAAGCACTAAATCAGCTAGTGGCTCGTTCCATTATCGACCCAAGCGTGGTTCAATCTTTTTCTGCGGGTCGTATGGAGGAAGTGATTTCAGAATTAGATTTTTCGAACGACATGCAAAAGCGTCTCACACGTTTGGAAGCCAAATCCTGGGCAGAGTACGCAGTGATTGCCTATCGGTATGTGAAGGCTGCTGAAGAGGTTACAGTTCGCATTCAGCTGCCCTCCCCGCTCGAGGGATTGCTGCCTGGCCAAGATCGAACTGAGGATGAACAAGCGGCATGATCCCCATCACACGAGAAGAGCGCCAGTGGTTCTTGCGCAATTTGGCACAAGGACTCGTGGACTATATGGGAGTCGTTGAACCACCGGTGCCTGTGGAAGATTTGCTTAGGAATCCACCGCCATTGTACGATTCCGACTTCGGCGTAGTGGACATGTACTCCAATTTGTGGGACGCCACATTCGCTCGCCCTCCCAGCCAGAGAGGGAGCATCTTTGTGCGGATTGACCTTGAACCGGAGGAGCGACGTTTCGTACTTGCCCGCGAGACGTTAAGTGCTTTGATTACCAGTAAACACGGTCGTGCTATGGGCCTCTTTGACCTGTTGTTACCAAATTTACGTGAGTCGGCGGAGTACTTCGCAAGTTGCCTACTGGCTCCTACGTCTCTTATCGGTGCTTATCATGAGCAAGGTGGGCGTGGACGTGGAGTTGCCAGGACATTTCGCATTCCCCAAAGCATTGCCCTGCGATGTTGGGAGGACTTCGCCACGATTAATAACAAATGATGATTCTGAGTTGTTATGTGCCAGGGAGCCGGCTCATTGGCCGGCTCCTATGTTTTGTTAAACAGACGGTTGGGAGTGTTTGTAAGACCTGTTCATCACCAGGAATTGATGGCATCTACCTTGCACCACATAGCATAACAGCAGACAATATGTATAATTGCAGCCTTGAGGTAGGCGTTTCGTGACGGAAAATAAATCTGATATGAAACCTCGACGGGATTTCCCCAGTCGACATTGGGGCGTTTGGGGATTCCGGCTTTTCCTATTTCTAACTCTGATCGTCGTCGGCGGGTTGGGTTGGGCAGGGGTTCTCGTGCAAGCAGAACTTCACTCCGCCCAGGTCGACCCTACGTTAAACGCATTGGCTACCTCACTAGGCCATACAGCCACGCCGAGCATCACTGCATCCCTTGCACCACCCTCGGCTACCTTTACCGTTGTTCCTACTCGCTCCACATCTATGGGTTCATTAGTCTATGCAGCCCGAGCAGCCGGACGGACTCATCTTTGGGCTTATATACTAGGCGATGTATCTCCGGTGCAGCTCACTTACGGCGAATGGGATGACCGTTATCCCGCAATCAGTCCTGATGGTGCGTTCATCGCATTTTCATCGAATCGCGCAGGGGCTTGGGATCTCTTTCTGCTGGAAATAAGAACAGGGGAACTACACCGTTTGACGGATACGCCTGGCTTTGAGAGCTATCCAACCTGGTCCCCAGATGGGCTTTGGCTGGCCTGTGAGACTTACTATGGTGGCGATTTTAATATCTGGATCATTCCAATTGATGGTGGGCAATCTCCAATACAGCTAACTAGTCACCCTGCAGCGGATACTTCCCCAGCGTGGGATCCGAAGGGTCGACGCATCGCATTTATTTCTGACCGGGATGGAAACCCAGATGTCTTCATTGCTAATTTGGAACATCCGGGCGACCGTTTCCATAATCTCACAAATACCCCACAAATAGCCGAGACAGGCCCAGTTTTCAGTCCTGATGGTTCCCGACTGGCTTATTCGGTGCTCTCAAACGGTTTAGATCTGATCCTGATACAGGACCTTGAAGATCTCGATCACCCGCCTGTGCAAGTGAGTCAAGGTCGATTTGTTGCATGGTCACCGGATGGGCAAAATATCACCGCTGTACTGCGTAATCCGAATGAAACCAATATCAAGAATTATTCGCTGAGTGATAAAGGGATGGCGTCGCTCGGTTTCCCCCTAGCCAACGGGATCTCAAGTCTTAATTGGACCAGTAGTGGTCTACCGGGTGAGCTATTCACATCTGGGGTTACTGTGCTTACTCCAACACCTCTCTATGTGTTAACCAACAATCCAGATGGCTCGGGTCGTTTCTTGCTGGTCGATCTCCCCGATGTTTCAGCTCCTCATTCCTCCCTTTCAGATGCAGTGGATGAAGCCTTCAACGCGCTAAGGGTACGAACTGCTGAGGAAATTGGATGGGATTTTCTGGTCAGCCTGGAAAATGCCTTTGTCGGGTTGAACGATCCGCTCCCTCCAGGATATGCCTATAACGATTGGCTCTATACTGGGAGAGCCTTTACCTTTAACCAAGCTGCGATCCAAGCCGGGTGGGTTGAACTTGTTCGAGAGGACTTCGGCGGTCAAACTTATTGGCGAGTCTTTGTGCGAGCTGGTCTTCAGGATGGTTCGCTTGGAGAACCATTACGCTACCTTCCATGGGATTTTACCACCCGGCACAATGGTGACCATCAGGCTTATGATCAAGGTGGATCACCACGCGAGCAGATCCCACAGGGCTATTATGTAGATTTCACTCAGCTGGCATCAGATTATGGATTTGAGCGACTTCCAGCCCTGGCTAACTGGCGTACGTTCTACCCAAGTGCGCGGTTTAATGAATTTGTGTTTACCAGTGGTCTCGATTGGACGACGGCCATGTTACAGATATATCCCGCTTCGGCGATTGTGACACCAACACCTTTTCGTACCCCAACGCCCACACCGACACGTACGCCAAGGCCAACAGCTACACCATGGTGGTGGCGGTGGCGTACGCCAACCCCCATCTCTCCATGAACAACCTTCGATGTGTCATCGCCTGGGCAATCCTGATCGGGAGCTTTGTCCTCACGGCTTGTGGGACCACTTCCGAGTTAGCGCCAGCAGAAGAAGGTTTATTCGAGGAGGAAGCGAACGATCAAGAACCAGATATTATCGCTGTGGCGACATTGACACTGGGTGAGAGTTCATCCGGAGCATCTATAGCAACCCCCTTTCTGCTGGATTTTCCCACAGTGGTTCCATATTCCACCTCGGTTTGGCGTCCACCACCCTATCCCGCCCCTTGGGCTATCCGACCGAACGATCATTTTATATTCAGCCGCCCTATTCCTTCTGGAGAAGTGAATTGGCCGAACCCAAGTTATCGCTATGGATGCACCTTGTTTGGAGAAGAAAATATCCATACCGGGGTGGATCTAAGTGCCGCCCGAGGAACGCCCGTCCTTGCTGCCGGCTCGGGTGAGGTGGTATGGGCAGGGTATGGACTTTACCGGGGCACATATGATGAAACCGATCCCTATGGACTGGCGGTCGCCATCCTGCATGACTTTGGCTACCAAGGACAAAAGCTTTATTCCATTTATGCTCACATGCAATCGATCTGTGTGTGGGAAGGGCAAAGGGTCCAGACTGGTGAAACGATTGGGACGGTGGGTGATACAGGTCATGCAACCGGTCCACATCTGCACTTCGAGGTTCGATTGGGTGATAATCGTTATTGGAACACCCGTAATCCTGAACTCTGGATTGTACCTTCTGAGGGGTGGGGTGTATTAGCAGGACGTTTAAAGGATACGATTGGCAAATTTCTTCCTGAGCAACTGGTTCAAATATTTTCCTTAGAGACCGGTCAGCGATGGGATGTATGGTCCTATGTCGAAGGAACAGTCCACTCCGATGACTTCTACAAAGAAAATTTTGTGATCAGCGATTTACCCGCTGGACCATACGAGGTGCGTATCGACTTCGTCGGACGCACTTTTACTGCTCAATTCTTACTCCACCCAGGGCAGACGAACTTACTTGTTTTTCGCGGGCGTTATGGTTTTGTCATCGAGCCCACGCCGACACCGGTTAATCTATCCGAGCCTCCAGATCTTTAATCTGTTCGGGAGGGTTCCATGCGGCTGAGCCGTCTCTTCGGGCGTACCCTTCGTCAGTTGCCGCCCAGGGTTGATCCTTGGACTGCGCTTGCACTCAGAGCAGCGATCGCTCGCTTGGTGGACGACCAGGTTGTCCTGCTCCCCCTTGGCGAACGGGTTCTTGCTCGCTTAGCAACTTCTCTCCGCTCGATTTCGCCAGAAGCTCAAGCAGTGATACTGCCACCTGGATTTCCGGAGCAAGAGTTGGGGCGAGTCCTTCAGGCTGAGATCCAATCTTATCGACAATTGCCAGTAACCTTACTTGCTCGTCATGCCGTGCGGTTTCCCGGTTTGCCTAAAGGACTGGCTCGACCTGGGTGGTGTACGACTCTTCAGTGGGCAGTGGCGTCTGCCTCCGAAGATGAGCTCATAAATCTTGGTCGTCGTTGGCTGGAGAGTGTTGATGCTTGGTGGTCGTTGGTTGGGCTAGCACCGCGGCGATTGGAATGGCAACCGGGTTGTCCGGGATGGATACAAGAAGTAGAGGCGGGACCAGAAGAGTTGCTTACCTGTCACGGGTGTGGATATGCTGCCAGCCAAGCGGCAGCACGGTTCGAACAACAGCCTGTCCCGAGTGAGGCTCTGGAGGAGATGAATCTGGTCTCCACGCCTGGCGCAGATACCATCCGTGACCTGGCACATATGCTGTCTATTCCTGAGTCGAAGACCATCAAGGCGGTCTTCATGACAGCCGACGATGGCCGGCTTGTGTTTGCAGTGTTGCGAGGGGATTTGGAGATCAGCATCTCAAAGTTGGTGCATGCAACCAAATGTCTTTCACTCCGTCCTGCGATTGAAGAAGAAATTCGAGCATGGGGAGCAGAACCGGGATACGCCAGTCCGGTCGGATTGAAGAGAGTGGTTGATCCGGTTGAGCAGGGGTTGATAATCATCGGTGATCCCTCAATTGAGCAGGGTACCAATTTTGTGGCTGGGGCCAATAAACCGGACTTTCATTTCCAAGGGGTTAATTATCCACGCGATTTTTCGGTAGATATGATTGCCGACATAGCCGCAGCAAGGGAGGGGGACAACTGTCCGGAATGTGGTAAACCATTGGTGGCAAATAATGGGATATATCTGGGATGCTGGAAACCGTCGCCAATTTCCATCCAGTATGCCAACCAGGACGGTCGTGACCGGGAAGGGTATGTAGGTCTGGGTACGTTATTACTGGAGCCTATCCTGGCTACGCTTCTTGCTGTACACCATGATGATCAAGGCATTATTTGGCCGGCAAGGGTTGCACCTTATGACGTTCATGTTGTCGAAATACGCTGCTCAGAAGAGGCGGTTGTAGTTTCCCGGGAGTTGGAGGCAACTGGCTTGAGTGTACTGTTCGATGATCGCAAGGTTTCACCTGGGGTTAAGTTTACCGATGCTGATCTTATTGGCTGTCCACTCCGGATCACCGTCAGCCGACGCAGTCTAAAAAATGGGGGTGTTGAGCTCTCCATCCGGGGTGAGGAGGACCGCCGGATCATCCCGCTTGAGGGAATTGGCGATATCATTTCCACTCGCATTACTGAAATTATGTAAAGTATTCTTGACAGCCAACTCACGGCTGTGCTATCCTTCCGCTCAGGGCAACTTAGTGGAGGGATCATGATTCGTGAGCGTGTTGCCGATAATGTCTATATATTTACCAGCGAGCTGTACGCACGAGTTAACGCCGGTGCAGTTGTCGGTTCCGAGTGGTCAGTGATGATTGATACTCTAGCGTATCCTGAGGAGTCAAAAGAAATCCGCGACTTCTTGAAGGAGCGCTTAGAAAGCCCGGTTCGCTACGTCATCAACACTCATTATCACGCTGATCATAGTTTGGGAACATGCTGGTTTTCTGATGCGATCGTCCTTGGCCATGCTTTATGCCGCCAACTTCTCGATACGCGGGGCCGAACCGCATTGAAAGATACTCAGCGGCATAATCGAGACTTGCTGGATGTACACATTGTCCTTCCGGATGTTATCTTCGATAAAGGTGGATTGAGCGTCAGGATCGATAAGCGGACTCTTCAGCTTTTACACCTTCCCGGTCATAGTGCAGATGGAATAGGTGTATTGATAGTCGAAGACCGGGTCCTATTTTCAGGGGATATTATGATGCCGTTACCTTATTTGGTTGATGGTGACTACGATGTTATGGTTGCTAGCTTGAAGCGGATTCCACAAATATATCTTGAGAATCTTGTACAAGGTCATGGTGAGGTTATCTTACGTGGCGAGGTGCAATCCGTGGTGCAAGACAATCTAGATTACCTGGCAAACATCCAACGGTACGTGAAGAAGGCTTCCCGTCGACGCGATCCGGAGGGCTACCTCGCCACTATCAATGTGGAATCGTGTGGTAAGAGTCGTATACTCCTTAATGGGTTGGCCGAGGAGCTTCACACTCGCAACTTGTTCGCGCTTTACCATAGTATGTACGGTGAATCCTTACCTAACACTAATCAATAGGCGATGAGTATTGCTCCTTAAAAAAATAATTAGGTTGGAAGAGGTCTGGAGGAGATTCGAGTCGAGATTGTTGGTGATAGTCAGCGCGTGCTAAGCCAACTTGGAGGGACCTAGAAGGCGAATAATCCCTGCATGCTTTCACTGCGAGACGGGGCTGTAATATATGAGGTGCGCTTGGCAAATAAGAGGTGAAAACGCACAGTTGAGATTATGAGGCATTGACCCATAACATCGCTTGTGGCATAATCAATCAAATTCGGTTTCCTTATCGGTGATAATGGAGACGAGTACACTCGAACGAGACTGACAGCGAACCCGGGAGGGTGTGAGCCGGGGCAGGTTGTTGGGTGGAAAATCCCTCCGGAGCCGTGACCTGAAAGCGAGGCAACCCGCAAGTAAGGAAGCCGGCCTCGCCCACCGTTATCCGGGGCGCGGGTATAAACCTGGAAGTCGGTCGTACCCGAATGAGAGCCTGTCATTGGCAGGTA
>JAUVOZ010000033.1 GCA_030598885.1 Anaerolineae bacterium
GATTGGTTCGCTGATTCGTTTTCCCGAGAGAGTCAGGCTGTTCGACGTGGATTTAACGCTGCTTCGATCCTTTCACCTTTCTGGGCTGATCCGGATGAGTGTATTTCCGGGGAAACCCCATTAGAGTGCGAATATAGGATTAATAAACCGATCATTGCCATCATCAGCTTGGAAACCTGGTGGGAAAAGGAGCCAGAAAGTTATGAGGGGTATCTGCGAGAGATCATCGAGGTAACAATTGATCACGGTGTGGTGCCGATCTTAACCACCAAAGCAGATAATTTGGAGGGTGACCACCGTATCAACATCGCGATCTTTATGCTGGCCCAGGAGTACGATATTCCCCTGTGGAATTTCTGGAAAGCTGTCCAACCCCTGCCGGCTCACGGTTTAATGGAAGATGGATTTCACTTAACCTTTGCCAGAAATTTTTATGACGACCCAGAGCGGATGAAATCAGCTTGGCCTTGGCGGAACCTGACCGCATTGCAAGCGCTTGATGCTGTGTGGACCAGTATTTCAGCACCCAGACAGCAACCCTAGGTTTCTAACCAGCTAATGATTTTCCGCGGTGTCGGTGTAATGGATGTAAAGTAATCCCTGGTCATGATGGAAGAATCCGCAAGACAAATGACTATAAACAACGAGCTTACTCGCTACATCGCCGGTGAGATCCTGAAAGACTCGACACGGGTTGTGATGAATGATGAGCCGCTGATCTCGAGCGGATTAATTGACTCGTTCAGCTTGGTCGATCTTGCCCTCTACGTGGAAGATACTTTCGGTGTTCGGATCGAGGACACGGAATTGACCTCTGTGGTGTTCGATACGGTGGAGCAATTGGTCGAGTTGATCTCCCGACGTCGAGCCGGAGAAGCTGGATGAATACTTTACTCGATGTTCTAGCTCGTTCCTACGAGGAGACTCCGGACCGTATCGCGATTCACCTGTTGGAAGGGGATGTAGACCAATCGATTTCATATCGGGTATTACTCCATGGAGCTGGGGGATATGCTGAAGCGTTGGCGCAAGCTGGCGTAGTCACGGGCGAGCCGGTAGTGATCATCCTTCAGCATGGCCGAGCCCTGATCGAAGCTTTCTTTGGGGCCATTCTATACGGTGTTGTTCCATCGATCATGCCCTTTCTTTCCGAAAAGATGTCCCCTGACCGCTACCGCGAGTCGCTCTCATCTCTGATGGAAATAACCCGACCTGCGGCAATCATCACATATCCTGAATTCGTTCCCCAAGCTCATCGAGCAGTCCACTCTGCTAATCTTGACTGTACTATCCTGCTTCCCAGCGGTGTGACCCCGATCTCGGAATTGATGTTTGAATATTTGCCAGGTGCAAAGCGCTCAGCAGAAGATTTGGTCCTGTTGCAACACTCCTCGGGCACAACCGGTCTGCAAAAGGGTGTAGCGCTGTCCCATAGGTCGGTCCTCAACCAGGTTTATGGTTATGCAGATGCCATTCACATGACCCAGGAGGACATTGTAGTAAACTGGTTGCCGCTTTATCATGATATGGGTTTGATCGCCGGTTTTCTCATGCCCATCCTCTTGCGGGCGAAACTGGTTTTAATGTCGCCATTTGATTGGGTACGTGCGCCTCACCGGTTGCTGCAAGCGGTTTCACGTTACCGTGGGACTCTGTCTTGGCTGCCCAACTTTGCCTACAACTTCTGCGCGCAGAAGGTCGGCGACCGTAACATGGAAGGAGTGGACCTCTCTAGCTGGCGAGCGGTAATCAACTGCTCTGAACCGATGCGGTGGAGAAGCCACGAACTTTTCCTTGAGAGATTTGAAAGCTTTGGTTTACGCAGAGATGCCCTTGCTACCTGTTACGCAATGGCTGAAAATGTCTTTGCCGTCACGCAGGGAGGAATAGGCTGCTCAGTGGTGGTGGATGAAGTTGATCGACAGGCAATGCAGGAACAAGTTGCTCGACCTGCTCAACATGGATCGGATAGAATGATGAACCTTTCTGCCGGTCGACCGATCTCGATCACGGAAGTGCGGATCCTGGATGAGGATCGGCGAGATCTTCCGGAGCGTCACATCGGTGAGATCGCAATAAAAGGCACCTGCATGTTGAGTGGCTACTACAAACGCGACGACCTCACAGAGCAAGCATTTCATGAAGGTTGGTATCTGACGGGAGATCTGGGCTACCTGGTTAACGGCGAGCTATTTGTGACCGGCCGTTTGAAGGATTTGATCATTGTTGGAGGTAAGAATATTTATCCCCAGGATCTGGAGGAACTAGCCGGCGAGGTCTCTGGAGTACATCCAGGTCGGCTCGTCGCTTTTGGAGTATTCAATGAAACGATAGGTACCGAGGAGATCGTTATCGTTGCCGAGGTGGACACTGATGATCCGCAGGAACGCCGTCGGATCGCTGAAGAGATACGACAAGAAATCGCCCATGGTTCCGATGTCACCTTGCGTTATAGTTGGATTGTTGACCGCAAATGGCTAATCAAAACCAGCAGCGGCAAGTTGGCTCGGCGAGCCAATCGTGAGAAGTTCTTGGCCGAGGCAAAGTTGATGTGATTTTAACGAGTCACTGCTATTGTCGTTGCCGATAGAATCTCTTCCTCTGAACGCGCTGCGCATAGCCATTTTGGAACAAGAGCGAGACTATCTTTGAGTAAAGTCGTGAAAAATAGTGGTAATGATCTACTACCTTCCGCGTTGAACGCGCGAGCGATCTTGCGCAGGTATGGCATTCGTCCCAACCCGCGTCTAGGTCAAAACTTCCTGATCGACTCCGGAGCTCTGGGGAAGGTAATAGCCGCAGCTGGATTTGCCGGCGATGAGATCGTCTTGGAGGTTGGTGCTGGGTTGGGAGCGCTTACCAGGCAATTGGCGAGGGAGGTCCGTCAGGTCATCGCGGTTGAATTTGATCGCCGACTTATACCGGTCCTTGAACAAATGGTGGAAAACCTAGGAAATGTACAGCTAATTGCTGGTGACATCCTCAGCCTTGATCTAGAGAAGCTCATAAGTGAGCAACCTTATCGGGTAGTTGCCAATATCCCCTACAATATCACCTCAGTATTAATCCGACGGTTAATGGAATCGCCTCGTCCAGCGGAACGGGTTGTGCTTACTGTGCAGCGAGAGGTAGCCGAACGAATCATCGCCAAACCCGGTGCGATGAATCTACTGGCGATCAGCGTCCAATTATATGGAGAACCCTATGTCGCCGCGCGAATCCCAGCCAGGGCTTTCTATCCCAAACCTAAGGTCGATTCAGCGGTTTTACGAGTGGATGTCCATCCTGAACCCAAGGTGCCCCGGGTGCTTATACCACGGTTATTCTGGTTGGCGCGAGCCGGATTTGGACAGAAACGTAAGCAATTGCGTAATGCTCTGGCTGGAGGACTAAACGTGGCATCAGCTCAGATCGAAGTCTGGTTGGAAGAAGCAGCTATTCGACCTCAATCTCGGGCGCAGGAACTCAGCCTGGAGGAGTGGGCATGTCTAGCACAGGTTGTTGTGGCATCAGAGGGGCATCCCAAGGATTAATTCGAGAGGTTTAACCGCCGGATTGTCGTTGTGCGGGTTTAAGGTTCCGGTACAGTAGAAGCAATTGCCAGACTCGTACAGCGGCTTCGATCTGGATGCGCAATGTCATTTTGGAGGTTCCGATCCGCCGTTCTTTAAAATATATTGGCATTTCGAGGATCCGATAACCTAATCGTTGCGCGACCAAGGCCATCTCGACTTGAAAAACATAGCCATTAGATCGTATTCGGTCGAGCGGCATACCGATAAGTGTATCGCGTCGCCAAAGGCGATAACCCCCTGTGGTGTCGAGTACTCTTAAGCCAAGAATGGCTCGAGCGTATGCATTGCCGAACCAGGAAAGAAAAACACGGCCGATCCCCCAATGTTCATCGAGTTGACCACCTTTTACATAACGAGAGCCGAACACGACATCGGCTTGCTCAAGGTTCTCTATGAAATTGGGCAGGTAAGAAGGGGAGTGGGAGAAATCAGCGTCCATTTGGGCCACAGCCTCGGCACCACTCTCAAGGGCTTTTTTAAAACCGGTTATGTAAGCTGAGCCCAGACCGAGTTTCCCTGTTCTGTGGATGACGGATATCCGATTAGGTTGACGGGAAGCCAACTCCTGTGCGATCTCACCAGTCCCATCCGGAGAAGCATCGTCTACTATCAGGATCTTTAAGTTGGGAATTGGGAGCGCCCACAACTCTGCAGAAAGCGTGGGTAGATTTTTAGCTTCGTTATACGTGGGAATTACAACCGTAAAATGACCCATCGTGTATAGCCGGTTAGATCTCAGTCTATCGGTTTTTTATCGATACGGAATTCGCAAGCGTCGTCGCCGACAGCGATGCAAGATATTTCTTGAACGCGGAAACTTTGGCCACCTGAGACCCAACGGAGACTTTCCTCAAGCAAACCAACGGCCACGTAACACACCGGTGAATCAGCCTGTCTTCCCCAGCAAACAGGGCATCGAGAGATGCGATAAATGAAGGTGTCTTCTTCCTCTTCGGCAATGTTCTGTTGATCGCTTATGTGGGAAAAGATACGAGCTAAGACTGGTAGACCGATCGCGATCTTGGTGGGTAGGGGGAGTACTTTGAATGCTAGGTCGCTGACCCCAGCTAGGGCTCCGAAGTTTCGGAGTACTTTATTGAAGGTGGTCCAGCCAGCGCGACGCGCCATTCCATGTCCGCTGCGCGGACCGTATAGTTCATCTAAAGCAGCGTTGATTGCCGAGAATTCAGCAAAGTCGATACCCGGGGTAATATCATCAGCCGGGTAGTTGTCAATCCAAGACTTGAGACCAGCTAGGTTGAGGATGGCGCTGACCCCGTTCTTGCCCATCACATCTTCTAAAGCCTGCAAGTAAATGCGACCGGCTTTGCTGGGGTAGTGATAACCGCTCTTGTCGATGGAAGCCACCCTGCCGCTCCAAGATCATTTCATATCAATGTCAGCAGGTCGTCAACCGCACGGCGCATGTCGAGGAATAGTAAGCCTAGTTTAGCTTTTTCTCGGGCTAGCACCGTAAGGACTGCATCCTCCCCAACTGACATTAGAATCACAAAACCGCTGTTGCCTCGGATATAAACTTGGTCGAGACTTCCCCGACCCAATTCACTTGAAATACGTTCGCCGAGGGATAGCATCGCTGCCGACATGGCTGAGACGCGGTCTTCCTCCACGTTGCTTGGTAAGGCGGATGCAATTGTTAAACCGTCTACACTCACTATAGCTGAAGCCTCTACATCGGGAGAGGAGGCTTGTAAATCGCGCAGACGGTCAACCATGAGCTCAGTGCGTGATTTGGCCAAGTTGAACTCCTAGCGACCAGAGGCTTTGTCGGAAAATGCTACATAGGGCTGCGGTAATGTAGCATAGCGAAATAGGGATGTCAAGCAGACCCTACAGGGAAAGGTCTTAATCACCACTAAACAATAAGTTAGCTGGAATTTGTCAGTCAACGATGGCGAGATCGCTCTTATTCATTAGTCGTTGGGGTGTATGAATAAGTCCCCGCAGAGCTATTGCACTCAAAACAATCAGGAATATCAACCCGCTAATAAAAATCATCCCCAACAAACCAGATGAGGATTCCGATAGCAGACTTTCACCAGTTAAAGTACCGATAGCGATTCCTATCGCCGCTGCGTTCCATAACGCATGTAGACCAACTGCTGTGAAATACCCCAATCCAAGCCGTGACCACCTTCGCTCTCCAGCAGCTTGAGCGAGTCCCCAACAGGCTATGCCAGTGGCGAAAGCATGTATCAGGGTGGCGCCTATACGAGCGGTCATAGTTGTGGTCCATAAAGAGCCGGGTTGTGTGAGGAAGAGCGCTTCGAATAAGCCGTAACCTGCTCCTCCTAGCACGCCGCCTATAAATGCTGCTGCTGGCGTTTGACGACGTCTGAGAAGTGGCCATATGACCAGTGTTTTCACAGCTTCCTCGATAATGGGAACGACCAGGATGATGTAGCCCAGGATCAGCAAGATCAACCGCGGCTCATCAATTAACCACATAATGGTCTCTTCATCCAATGTGGTAGACAACGGATCGGTAATGGTTTGAACCAACGCCTGACCTGTTTCATTATTCAACATGGTCAGGACAAGGATTGACACCACTGGAATGATGAAAATGATTTCGAGTATCAAGGAGAATAATGGAGCTGCCCACAATCCAGCTAGAAATTGTCCCCAAATTCGACGTGGTGAAAGCGCGGGACCGTTCCGGCGTGCGATCGTCACCACGACGAACACCGGCACAGAGGCTGTCAGTATATGAGCCAGTGGGCTGATTAGTCTGGGGAGTAAATTTCGGGTATAAGCCAGGTGACCGAGGGTTAAGCTAAACGGAATCAAGATGGCAGCCATAAGCCATGATGATGAAACCGGACGAGGGGAGGGAGATTGCCGACCAAGAAGTGCTTGAAAACTCAGGATGCAAGTCGGCAAGGCACATAGACCGATAAAGGCTATAGAGACGGCAGTTGTTTCGGCGAAATGCAATCCTACGCTATCTCCGATCAACTGGGTGAAGGCTGCGGTTATGAATATACCGCTAGCAATAACCAAACTTAGAACAATACCGCCCAAAGAGACGATGAATAGGGCTATATCGAGTGGGTCACGGGAGTTATTCGCTTGGTTCATCGCACCTCGATTGTTACCGAGATGATCAATGCTTCTGGAGGGGTCAGCAAGTCGTCAATCGGTTGCCGGCCATTGAGCCCTTGGAGAAGATCGAGGCCTTGGATCACGCGACCGAAGATGGTCCGGCTGTTGTTCAACTCGGGGAGGGGTGTCAGCGTGATGAAGAACTGGCTGCCATTTGTCCCTGGTCCGGAACTGGTCAACGCAACCATTCCTGCTTCGTCGAAGGTAAGGGCGTCATCAATTTCAGTCTCGAAGTTATAACCTGGTCCACCAAACCCGGTGGCGCTTGGGTCTCCACTCTCTACCAATACGCCAGGTATGACTCGGTGGAAAAGGTTGCCATCAAACCAGCCTTCATGAGCTAAAAAGACGAAGCTATTCACAGCCAGCGGGGCGAAATCAGGATACAGCTGGATGACGACATCACCGGATTGCATGTGCAAATAAGCGGAATAAAGCATCCCATCTTCAAGTGACATAGGGGGGTAAGTTCTGTGCTGCTGTTCGGCTAATAGCTCAAGCCTAATGGAAGCTTCCAGGTTGGTTAAATTCGGTTCTAATCGAAATAGGAGACCGTTAAAGAAAATATATGGGGTTCCGGGAATGCCCGAAGCTATTGACCCAAGGAAGGCGTCCTGCATTGTCTGCAGATAACGCCTGTTCTCAAGGTCATTTCGGAATTGTTGCACATCTAATTCAAGGTCCGAAGAGACGTTTATCAACCATTCTTGGAAGTCCTCAGGTGAGAGTGA
The DNA here is from genome assembly GCA_030598885.1 of Anaerolineae bacterium. Lineage (GTDB taxonomy): Bacteria > Chloroflexota > Anaerolineae > Anaerolineales > E44-bin32 > DUEZ01. The sequence continues at coordinate 7,433 of JAUVOZ010000033.1, forward strand.
AACCCATTCGATAAAGCGGGCGAAGAGCTGGTCATGCATGGCCCAGAAAGATCCCTGAGCCCCGGCTGCCTCCGCTGCTTGCCCAGCTAGCGAGGCTTTGTCATGAATTTGTAGTAGTGGAAAATGGCGAAAAATCACCCTCAGGTCTTCTGGATACCATTCTTCGAGTTGCGCCAACACGGGCGCAAGTTGAGCACAATAGGGTCATTGGTAGTCAGAGTACACCACCAGAGTAACAAGAGCGTCCTGTGGTCCTCGGCTCCAGTCATCACCCGAGACTGGAGGAATGGGGACTAAAGTGGGAGTTGGGGGAGTGGGGATTGAAGTGGGTGGTATAGGTGACGAGGTGGAGGTCGGTCCAAGCCGGACACTTGTGCGGGTGGGAACGGGTTGTGGAGAGGGAGCTACCGTGCCCTGAGAAGCACAGGCGGCGATCAATAGGGTAAGAAGCAACGCGGAAAGCAGGAAAGAAGATGTTTTATCAAATCGGTTGAGGCCCCAAGTTATCCTCCCCTTTAATTCTCGCTTGTTCGGTATACGCCGTTTGAAGGCCTTCACTCTCTCACCTTTGGACCATACCATTCTATCGGGAACACTTGACCAGTGACATATCGTGATTCATCGGAAGCCAGGAAGACGCAGAGACCTATGTGGTCCTCAGCCTTTAACATCCGCGATTTATCTTCTTTAATTTGGGCTCGGAGTGCGGTATCCACCTTACCAGGCGCGATAGCATTGACCCTGATGTTATCATATTTGCCCTCTTCGGCGCATGCTTTGGTGTACCCAATTTGCCCGAACTTGCTGGCGCAGTATGCTGAAAGCAGAGAGTACCCTTGTAGCCCACCCAGGGAGGAGACATTGATGATTGATCCCCCACCGGCATCTCGCATCGGTCGCCAAACGTGTTTGGTACAGAGAAATGTACCAATCAAGTTGACAGCCAGGATTGCCTCAAATGATCGCTTAGGGGTTCCCCATACTGGACGTATTCCGCCAATGCCGGCGTTGTTAACCAGGATATTTACTTGACCATAAGCTTCTATAGTTTCAGCGATCATGGATTTGACTTGGACTTCATCGGTCACATCGCACAGGATTGGTAGGGCAGACTGATCTCGCCCATGAATCTCGTCAGTGATCTCTTGGAGTTCATCCCACGTGCGTGAGGCGACCACAACTTGGGCACCCTGCTCAGCAAAACCCGAGGCAATTGCTCGACCAATGCCACGCCCTCCACCGGTGATGATGGCAACCTTCTCCTTTAATCTCATGGCGTTAACCTGTTGCAGATAGCTAGATTGTAGCAGGATTTGGTCGAAGCAGTCTCAGATACTGGGTTAATGTGCCGCAAACCGATGAGGTAGCCAAAGGAGCGAGTTCATCTCTCATTCATCCCTTGATTCCCTTTGGTCGATACGGTATCCTTAGAGGCCAATAGGGAGTGGTTGGGTCCCGGTGGGCTCCCCGGTCTTCAAAACCGGTGGCGGGCCGTTCAGCGGGCCGTGGTGGGTTCGACTCCCATCCACTCCCGCCTTACTATTATTAAGGTTGGATATGGTTTCAGAGGATCATGTTGGTACTCCTAATCTGGTAGAACGTCTATTGCCGGAAGTACAGCGGGTCATGGCGGTTAACGACGTTACCGCAGGCGGACCGAAGCAGGGTTTTGCTGCGCGCTTCCGTGGTCGGTTGTATCGAGACTCAATAGAGGCGTACGATCAACTTAAGCCGATTTTCGCCCATGAGGATACAACATTGCTATTTCGGTCTAAGGGTGAGGAACACATTATCCTGGCCGTCCCTGGTCTAATCCAACCGAAGAGGTCAAATCCATGGGTTAATCTGGGTTTGTTCTTGTTGACGCTGTTGAGTATGTTGCTCTCAGGTGTGATGTATGGCTACCAAGGTCCTGTCGGCACAAATCTGGGTCAATTATTTCTCAACCTCTTGCGTCATCTAGATAGGGGCATTCCGTTCGCGATCAGTCTGCTGAGCATCTTGGCTGCTCATGAGTTTGGACACTATCTCGCCGCCCGGTATCACAATACAGAGGTAAGCCTACCGTTTTTTCTACCATTTCCCGGAAGTCCGTTTGGGACACTAGGGGCTTTTATCCAACTAAAGGAGCCCCCCCGCAATCGTCGGGTTCTGCTGGACATTGGACTGACCGGCCCACTCGCTGGATTGATTGTGGCGATTCCCATTCTGCTGCTTGGACTTTCGCTCTCCGAAGTAGGCGTCTTACCACTGAATGCTGAAGAAGCTTTTGGGCAGGTATTGGAAGGAAACTCTCTTTTTTACATTGGAATGAAGTTTCTTGTTACCCGAAGAATATTGCCAGCCCCAGTGGATTTTGGAGGTGTTAACCCGGTGCTGTACTGGGTGCGATACATTTTCCTCGGTCTCCCAGTGCCCTATGGCGGACTGGATGTGTTCATGCATCCTATAGCGTGGGCGGGTTGGGCTGGTCTTTTAGTTACAGCTCTCAATCTGATTCCTGCCGGCCAATTTGATGGTGGCCATATAATCTATGTATTATTCGGTCGTCGCGCTGCCCGGTTATTACCGTTTATCGTGGTGGCTTTGGTCATTATGGGGGTTGCCTGGCCTGGCTGGTATCTCTGGGCAGGGCTGATCTTCTTCTTGGGGAGAACATACGCCCAACCATTGGACGATATCACCCCACTCGACCGGCGACGTAAGGCGCTGGCAATAGTCGGATTGATTATCTTTCTGCTGATCTTTACCCCTGTGCCCATGCGTAGTCTCTAGATGTGTCAGGCTGCATCGTGGACATTTGAATCTGTTTTTCTCTCATAACACCACGTACTCTTGGTTGCCTCCTGAATAATAAAATTTACGTGAAACTAGCTAAGCCATAGGAGATTATCTGTTCTCTAGCCATGAGGAGTAGAACCTCTTGGCTACACTTTACCCGGCGATACTTGAAAACCAGTATTACGGTATGCTTGGTCCCTGTCGGTTGGGTATCTAGGATCACTTAGGGACTCCTTCTTGGAGTATGTTGGGTGCGGAAACGATTTGAATTTTGTCCGTCTGGTAGCGTTATTAAGTTCTGGTATACTAACTGTAACCCCTGAAGAAATACTTCCTCTCGCCGCGTAGCAGGGACCACACACAAGCAGATCTTCTGCGTTCGTAAAAAATGCCGGCTTATACTTGCTGCCACATTGGGCTGAAGGTACGTCGGCCTATCGAATATGGAGTTATTTGTGACTGATGCACACCCAAGCCCGGGTAAGGTGGTTGCTGGAGCCCTAGGCGAGTGTGTGCACATTGCTGGGGTGGTAAGCTTCCTACGCTTGGCTGAGGCCGCTGGTTGGAAGACGGTCTTCTTGGGTCCAGCGGTTTCTGTGGAGGACTTTCTCCAAGCCGTCCAGCGTGAGGGAGCTGATCTGGTAGGAGTCTCCTATCGACTGACGCCTGAGACCGGTGAACGTCTTTTGGGTGAGTTCGCCGAAGCGGTCGATGAGATGCACACTGCCGGAGTACGATTTGCATTTGGCGGTACACCGCCTGTAGCTGAACGAGCGAGGAAGCTTGGTTTCTTTGAACGCGTCTTCGACGGAAATCAACCGGCAGAGGTCGTACTCGCTTATCTTAAGGGACAGATCCAAGCTGAGGGGAAAGAGGTGGATTACCCCCAAACTACGATCGAGCGTATTGCTTGGAAGGATCCTTTTCCATTATTGCGCCACCACTTCGGTCTGCCCACTATGGAGGCTACTATTACCGGCATTGAGCAAATCGCCGAAGCTGGTGTACTGGATGTGATCTCACTCGGCATCGACCAGGATGCTCAAGAAAAATTTTTCCATCCAGAACGTCAAGACCCTCGTGCCCGAGGGGCTGGTGGTGTGCCTGTGCGCTCACCTAAAGACTACCATTCCCTCTACCAGGCAAGCCGGCGGGGGAATTTTCCCCTGGTACGCACATACTCTGGCACCGACGATTTTATTAAGCTGGCGGAGATGTACGTCAAGACGATCAACATCGCTTGGTGTGCTATCCCCCTTTTCTGGTTTAACCAGATGGATGGTCGAGGTCCTTGGGACCTGGAAGGGTCGATCAACGAGCACCAGCGGGTTATGGCATGGTATGGGGAGCGCGAGATCCCAGTTGAGCTCAACGAGCCCCACCATTGGGGGATGCGCGATGCACCGGATGTGATCTTTGTGGTCTCTGCGTACCTTGCAGCTTGCAATGCTCGCGCTTTCGGGGTGTCTGATTACATTGCCCAAATGATGTTCAACAGTCCCGCAGGTCTTTCTGATTCGATGGACTTAGCCAAGATGCTAGCTTGCTTGAAAATGATCGAGCCTTTGGCAGGTCCTGACTTCCGAATTTGGCGTCAGACGCGAACCGGCTTATTGAGTTACCCGCTCGATCCTACCGAGGCTCAAGCACATCTTTCAACTAGCATCTATTTACAAATGGCGCTGCGCCCTCACATTGTCCACATCGTCGGTCATACTGAAGCTCATCATGCGGCGACAGCCGCGGATGTGATCGTGGCATGCAGCCTAGCCAGACGGGCGATAGCCAACGGGTTAAATGGCGTTCCAGATATGACTGATGACCACACGGTGCAGGCGCGGGTTGGAGAATTGGTAGCCGAAGCTCAAATCACACTGAATGCTATTATTGGCTTGGCGTCGTCCGACATTACCGAGCCACTTACTGATCCGACCACCCTTGCGCGGGCGGTGTCGGTGGGCATCCTGGACGCACCTCATCTACGCAATAATCCCTTCGCTCTAGGTAGTATTGTGACACGGTTCGATCAACGTGGTGCTAGCCAGTCTGTCGATCCGGAGAGCAATGAATTTCTCTCCGAGGCGGAACGTATCGTTAAATTAGGACTGTAGAGAGCATGAGTGAACTCGCAGACAACCATATTGTTCTGAGCCGCGGTGATTAACGCATTGGATGAAAGAGCTAATCTTGAAGCATAAAGGTAGCCAGGGAGTGTCATGAGTAAGAAAGTTGCATTTACAGTGATCGGTGCCGGCAATGGCGGTAAAGCCATGGCAGCCCATTTGGGTTTGATGGGTTTTCCGGTCACGCTCTATAACCGCACCGCTGCCAGAGTCGAAGCAATTAAAGAGTTGGGAGGCATTAAGCTCGAGAGTTATGAGGGTGGCCCGCGCGGCTTTGGAAAATTGGAGAAGGTTACTTCTCATATGGCCGAGGCTTTGGCCGAGGCTGACATTGTTATGGTGGTGGTGCCTTCATCGGCGCACAGGGATATTGCACTCTCTGCCGCTCCCCATCTACGGGATGGTCAGATTATTGTGCTTCATCCAGGAAGGACCTGTGGTGCTATTGAGTTTAAAAAGGTGATGCGAGATGCCGGGTGCTCGGCCAACGTGACGATCGCCGAAGCTGAGACTTTTATTTACGCCAGCCGATCGGAAGGACCGGCTGAAGCCCGAATCTTTCGCATCAAGAATGCTGTACCTCTGGCGGCGTTACCAGCGACTCGAACAAAAAAGGTGCTGGGTGTGATAAGCAAGGCTTATCCTGAGTTCATTGACGGGGTTAACGTCTTGCACACCAGTCTTAACAACATGGGCGCTATTTTCCATCCAGCAATTTCGTTACTGAACGCTGGAAGGATCGAATCAACCGGAGGTGAGTTTCAGTTCTACGTCGATGGGGTGACGCCCTCCACGGCGCGGGTGCTGGAGGTATTGGACCGAGAGCGAGTGACTGTGGCTGCGGCGATCGGCGTGCGCGCTCGCACCGCAATGGAATGGCTCAAGCTGGCTTATAACGTTTCAGGAGATGATCTCTTCCAGGCGATACAGAACCAGACCGGCTACTACGGGATCAAGGCGCCCAGTACTTTAAATCATCGCTACATCTTCGAGGATATCCCAATGAGCCTGGTGCCGATTGCTTCTCTGGCGAAGCGTTATGGTGTGTCGGTTCGGGGTATTGACAGCATCATCCGATTGGCATGCTTCGTCCATCACACTGACTACTGGCGGCGAGGCCGAACATTGGATAAATTAGGCATCGGGCAATTGAGTGTCTCCGAATTGGCTCGCTATGTGAACGAGGAAGAGGATTACAATTTATGAAGCGTTGGCTTCTCTTGTTGTCTTACCTGGCAACAACTGCCGCTTGCTCAACCGATGCTTCTGTAACGACCGATCAAGTAGTTTCGGGGTTGACCCAAAACGTGGTCTCAAGTGCAACCCATATGCACCGACCCACAGAGACGATTCATCCTCTCCCCGCTGGAACCTACACACCTACCCGTCCTGCAACCCCCACGCCTGAACCCTACTACCTCGAAGGGACAGTATGGACTTCCGAACCGCGAGTTCCAATCCTCATCTATCACCGTTTCCTTCCCGATCATTACGAGTATTCCACGAAGGTTAAAACGCGCCTGGGCGACTTTCGCGCTCATCTCGAAAGCCTTTACACCAGCGGTTACACTCTTATATCGCTGAGCGATTGGCTCGCAGGCAACCTGCATGTCCCTGAAGGTCGGCGGCCGCTCATTCTAACCATCGATGACTTGTTCTTCGCCGATCAGATCTCGTTGACCGATGAGGGGGATGCGAGCCTTGAATCTGGGTTAGGTGTGCTGTGGCATTTCTATCTGGAGCATCCGGATTTTGGCTTCCATGTGGCCCTGTTCCCCAACCTTGGTGACAAACTCTATCCTGGTGGTGAGAGTGAATTGGCCCAGGTGATTGCCTGGTGTATCGAGCATGACGCCATCCCATACAACCATTTCTACATGCATCCCCGGCTCGACCTCACCGAGCCACGGTGGATACCTGTGGAGGCTGAGCGTAATGATGTATATTTACGCGAATTACTGAGCATGGTTGAGCGGGAAGACTTAATTTCTTATTTGGGAAATATCATTGCTATACCTTATGGCATATGGCCTAGTAGCAAGGCAGGACGTGATGCATTGCTCTCCTATGTGTCTCCGGAGGGGGTATCGCTACAAGCTGTCCTCGAAGCGGATTATGCTGTTCGGGCGAAGTATCTGCTGCCCCCATTCTCACCCGACTTTGATCCCTGGCATGTACCTCGTATCATTGGTACACAGCAAGCGATTGATCTTCTTGTCGAACAGCGAGAATCATTCCCAATCGCGTATAAGTGCCAGATCGGTCCCTTGGATGTTGACCGTCTTGACGACCTTGAAGCACTCAAGGAGCAGATAATCGCCATCGGACTCAGGGGGGACTGTCCAAATGGTATCTATTTTGTGCGAGGCTTGATTTACCGAGTGATGGATGCGGAAATCAGCTTGTTGCCTCTCCCCAGTCCATCGCCCACACCTACGACAGAGGGTGTTCCATAGGTGGCGATCACC
>JAUVOZ010000013.1 GCA_030598885.1 Anaerolineae bacterium
ATGGTATGCAGCCCCAGCTCTTGCCTTGGTTAACGCCAACCTTTCTGCCAGCACCTCAGCCGACTCGTGTTGAAATGGATGCTCATCTATTTCAACCGGACATACATTCGCCTGCCATCCAGTGATCTCCAGCAGACTACGTCGCCGGGGTGAGGCGGAAGCCAAATTTATTATGCCGATTTTGTGTTCAGTAGTCATCAACGTTGACAGAGGATTCTAACATAGGAACCGCTCTCGCTTGATAGATTTGGCAACTCCCAAAGTTAATAGATGGAATGGGTTCCATGTCGTATTAGTTTTCAATGAGTTTTCCCGGGTTGAGCAACCCCAGTGGGTCAAATGTTTTCAACATAGATGACAACGCTTGCATGCCAACCACCCCCTTTTCAGCCGGGAGATATGGAAGATGATCCGTGCCAACACCGTGCTGATGGCTGATCGTGCCACCCTGCTTTAGGATGACTTCACTGGCAGCAGTTTTCATTTTTCTCCAGTTTTCCAACGTTTCATCCGGGTCTTTCGACCGACGATACATATAGGTGATATAGAGATTAGTACCATCGATGTACACATGCGAAAAGTGACCGAAAACGAGGATAGCTTCTCCAATATCTCTCCCAGCACTCCGGATTCCATCCTTAATAGCTGCAAAGGCAGCCACGGCTCTTGAAAAAGGCAACGCAGTTTCCAGAGTATCGAGGGCAAGGCCAGCATCCCATAAGGTATTGCGGAGGTATGGGGATTTAAAGCGGGATTTATGCCACTCGTTGCCAATGAAGTGCTTGACTACAAAACCTCCATGAGCCCTTGAAATGGCGCTTGTCTGGCGGTAGGCAAGACGAGTGGATTTCGCATCTCCTGTGACGCCAAATATCATCAGACATCGTCCGGATCCAATTCCGAATAACCCTTTGTCAGCCACTGATAGTAATAACTTCCGTCCAGTAAAAACCAAACTATTCTCCGTTTCCAGGCTATCAGATAAGCGCACCATGGAAACTGGAACCCGGGTTTGAATGATCTTACGCATTGCAGCAAATCCACGCTCGATTGTTGGGAAAAACACGGCGTGGAAGCTTTCTCTCTGTGGCAGGGGGGATAAGCGTACCGTCGCCCGGGTTATGATCCCCAGCCGACCTTCCGATCCCAGGATGAGTTCACGCAGGTCAGGTCCGGCTGAACTAGCCGGAAAGACCGGCAAATCGAGTTGGCCTATAGGAGTTTCGATATGTCCCCCAACAAACAAATCCTCTATGCGTCCATACCGATAGCTTTGAGTACCGACAGAGCGAGTGGCGATCCACCCGCCAAGGGTGGAGTACTCGAATGATTGTGGGAAATGTCCCATTGTATAACCACGGACGTTGAGCGATGCTTCAATTTGTGGGCCAGTGATACCGGCTCCATAACTTGCCAACAAGCTGGTCTCATCCAGATCCAAAAGCTGGTTAAAACCGCGAAGATCGACGGTTATCACCGGTTGATCGCCGGGAATTACATTTATTTGTCCCAAAACGCTAGTCCCACCCCCATAAGGTATGAGACGAGCACCAACTTTGGAAGCGAAAGACAGTAGAGATCTAACTTCTTCATCTGATGAAGGATAGGCAACACCGTCCGGGAAAGCATCAATGCGTCCTGAACGCAGGGCAACCCAATCTGGCAAACTATGTCCGCGAGCGTGGCGTAGACGATCTTCTGCATCGGCGGTCACCAGGTTGTAATTATCTAATTTGGGAGAGGGGACACGAGCAAGCACCTGATTGAATGTTGCATCAGGATAAGGTTGTAATCCTCCAAAAAATGTGTCTAAAATCTGTACAACCTCAGGAGCTAACGGCGTTGGAAGTGCATCCTCGAGTCCCCATCCATTCCATTTTTTCACAATATAACTCCTCCAATATTCAATCTGTCAATTATGCATAATTATGGTATGGCAATTGCCGACAGTATACAAACGGTTGAAATTATTTCCCAGACTTTGATACTCATGGGTCCATGTCCAACTCATGAGATGTACTTAGGCTATAATTCTACAAACCAGATAAAGCGAGATACTGATCAGCAAACATTAGTAGGCTATCTCTCTGCGTTTATCTATACACATTCCCACCAGGTCAGGAGAATATGAACATATTATTCACCCCGGGCAAAATCGGTTCGCTACATTTACCCAACCGCATCGTACGCTCTGCGACAGCCGAGAGTATGGCCGACGCTGAGGGACGCCCATTACCCCAGCTTAGTAGACTTTATCGAGACCTTACTCGTGGCGGCGTGGGCTTGATCATCACCGGCCATATGTACGTGCATCCATCCGGGAAAGTCCACTCTGAGATGTGTGGAATCTATTCTGAAGACTTGATTCCCGACCTGGCCAAGCTCGCTGATGCAGTCCATCAAGAGAATGGGTTGGTTGCGGTTCAAATTAATCATGGGGGGATGCAGTGTAGAAAAGAGACTGTTCCGGAAACCATTGCTCCATCAGCGGTGGATGCCGATTTCCTGAAACGACCCGCCAGAGAGATGACTCCTGATGAGATCACCAACTTGATCCAAGCTTTCGGTCATGCAGCGCGCAGGGTCCAGGAAGCCGGCTTCGACGGGGTCCAGATCCATGCTGCCCATGGGTTTTTGATAAGCGAATTCCTTTCCCCATTCGTTAACCACCGAACCGATAAGTGGGGTGGTGATATTGAGAATAGAATGCGCTTCCTGAGAGAGGTTTGCCGAGCCGTAAGAGAGCAGGTCGGGCCTGACTACCCGGTGCTGATCAAGCTCGGCATGATGGATGGCGTCGAAGGCGGCTTGACTTCTGATGAAGGGTCTCAGGTAATCGCCGCATTGGAGGGTATGGGCTTCAATGGAGTGGAAATCAGCGGAGGAATTGGCGGAACCAGAAACCTGAACGTTCCAAAAGGGATCCGCACTGAGTCTGACGAAGCCTATTTTCTCCCCCTGGCACAGCAAGCTCGCTTAGTCACTCAACTACCGATCATCTTAGTCGGGGGTTTCCGATCGCGAACGGTTATGGAGCAAGTGTTGAATGATGGGTATGCCGATTTTATCTCACTATGCCGACCATTGATCTCCGAACCAGACCTACCGAACCGATTGCGTCTCGGCTTGCAAGAAAAATCGCGCTGCCTCTCGTCCAACAACTGTTCGCCCGAAAAGGAGGGAGAAGGGATCGCCTGCAAATGCCCCCATGATAAAATTCGCCCAAAGACGGAAGTTTAGAGGACCTAAGACAGAAGGAATTTCCAAAATTTCATCGTACAATTGCACTATCTATGGATCTATTTGACCACGCCTTAAACCAGCGTCTGATGCATGAAGCTCCCCTCGCTGCCCGTATGCGGCCACGAACGTTGGAGAAATTTGTCGGTCAGAAGGAAATCGTCGGCGAAGGCAGGCTATTGCGACGGGCGATCGAATCAGATAAGCTGTTTTCTTCCATCATCTTCTGGGGACCCCCGGGAACGGGTAAAACCACCCTGGCGATGATCGTCGCCAACACCACCCAATCAGACTTCGAGACCATTTCGGCCGTACTTGCCGGTAAGCCGGAATTGCGTCGGGTGATTGCTGCAGCTCAAGAACGACGCAAGCTATACAACAAAAGAACCATCCTCTTCGTCGATGAGGTCCATCGGTGGAACAAGGCACAGCAAGATGCCTTGCTGCCCCACGTCGAGACCGGCGTCATTACCCTCATCGGCGCAACCACCGAGAACCCTTACTTCGAGGTCATCGGTGCCCTCGTCTCCCGCTCACGCATCTTTCAACTTCGACCACTAGAAGACGATGATGTACAGCAGGTAATCGAAAACGCCTTGGATGACGATACCCGGGGTTATGGCGCGCGACCAGTACATATCGACAACGATGCCCTCACCCACCTGGTCAGGGTTGCTGGCGGTGACGCCCGTAACGCACTCAACGCCCTCGAATTGGCGGTTGAAAGCACACCCGCTGGAAATAAGGGCAAGATTCACATCACCCTCGAGGTGGCCCAGGAGTCGATCCAACGCCGAGCAGTACTTTACGACAAGGATGGCGATGTACACTACGACACCATCTCAGCTTTCATCAAATCTGTGCGCGGCTCCGACCCCGATGCGGCACTCTACTGGCTGGCCAAGATGCTCTACGCCGGCGAGGATCCACGCTTCATCCTGCGACGGCTGCTGATTTTAGCCTCGGAGGATATCGGACTTGCTGATCCTATGGGCCTTGTGGTTACAGCAGCTGCCGTGCAGTCCTTTGAGTTCGTGGGGTTGCCAGAGGGCGTTTACCCGATGGTCGAAGCCACACTCTATCTGGCGACTGCCCCCAAATCTAACTCTGCCGGCGCGTATTTCAAGGCATACAAACTTCTCGAAGAGCGTGGCGTAGTTGACGTCCCACAACATTTAAAGGATGGGAATCGCGACGCCGGTCCTCTGGGCCATGGGGCTGGATACCAGTATCCACATGGGCATCCAGCCCACCACATAGGTCAACAGTACCTACCAGGCGCGCTACTCGGTACAATCTTCTACCAACCCTCCGACCAAGGATATGAGGTTCAGGTCCAGGAACGACTCGCCCTTTGGCGTCGAGCCCAGCGTGAAGCCCTCGACATCACCGAGATTGAGGAGTTGCCCAACCTACCTGAGGGGGAGATCGATACTATTAAACGCCACCACACCCGACGCGGTTCTGGAAAGACGTGAGAGGGGCACAATGACGATTATTTACCTCATTCGCCACGCCGACAACGAATTCATTAACCAGGGGAAACTAGCCGGGTGGCTTCCTGGGATCCATCTTAACCCTCGCGGGATATCCCAAGCGGAAGCCTTAGCGCAATCGCTTACTAAGATCCGGTTCAAGGCTGTGTACACCAGCCCACTCGAACGGGCGATGGAAACCGCTGAGCCCATTGCTCGCTCCCAAGGTCTCGAAATTGTCCCCCGGAATGGATTGGGTGAAACCCAATATGGCCGATGGCAAGGACAGTCATTCAAAGTCCTACGACGGAGAAAGCTGTGGTCCATTGTCCAACACACCCCTACACTGGCCAGGTTCCCCGAGGGTGAGTCTTTCACCGAAGCCCAGGCGCGGGTTGTCGCCGAAATCGAATCCCTACGAGCGAAACACAAGCAACCCAAAGCGGTTTTCGCCTGCGTCTCCCATGCCGACACCATTAAGTTAGCTATCGCCCACTACATCGGTCTGCCGCTCGATTTGTACAATCGTTTAACGGTTGAACCAGCATCGGTCAGCATCCTGGCTATAGGAAAGGGTCATACGCGTTTGATCCGTCTTAATGACACCCAGGCTAGTCACTTCCCAGCCGGGCAATGATATACTGAAAGGTGTGATTAGCTGATCCGTTTTTTGTCTGCATCTGTTTTCGCCAGAACTTGTCATGACCACAACTGAGTACAACCTCAAACCTGTTGATCGAATTACGACTGGTGCCATCGGTTCACCAGGCAAGCGCGTTTTCTACCTTCAGGCTCGTAAGGATGATCAACTGGTCACACTGATTGTCGAGAAACAACAGATCCAACAATTGGCTGTAAAATTCGAGGAATTTCTGGCTGAACTAAGCAAGCAGTCTACCGACCTCCCCGATGCATCCTCTGACTACAAAGAGAAAGATATGACGCTAGAGCAGCCGATCGATCCAGCCTTCCGTGTTGGCCTGATGGGATTGGGGTACGATGAGGAGACTGACCTATTGGTATTGGTCGTGAGGGAGGTCGAGCCTATCGACGCTAGCATCGAGATGGCTTCTGTCGCCCGTTTCTGGTGCACCCGATCTCAAGTACGCAATATGTGTCAATGGTGTCTGGAACTAGCCAGTCGCGGTCGACCGATCTGCGGCAATTGCGGTCAGCCTATTGACCCTGAAGGTCATTTCTGCCCTAAGGGCAACGGCCACAAGAGGTAACCGACCTACCAGCATCGCGTCTAGTCACATTATGAATGGGTTGAGAGAAACACCTCTCATTAGCCTGTTCCCACCCTTACTTTCACAACCGCCATGGACATTCTCCAGCAAGACCAATATCTCAAAACCCTCACCAATGGCAAGATCCATGTTGACGGTCAATTTATGTGGGGTTCAAATTACACCTTCCTGGTTCAAGTGAAATATGAAAGCGCCGAATTGGCAGCTGTCTACAAGCCATCACGTGGGGAGCGGCCTTTATGGGATTTCCTTCCTGGTACGCTGGCCGCTCGGGAAGTCGCGGCCTATCTTTCTGCTCAATCACTGGGCTGGGATCTGGTACCTCCGACCGTGCTGCGTCAGGATGGCCCCGCTGGACCAGGTTCTCTTCAGCTTTATGTTGATGTTGACCAGGAGCGTCACTACTTTACCTTCAGCGAGGAAGAGCGCCAACGCCTGCGCCCGGTGGCCGTCCTGGACGTGTTAATCAACAACGCCGATCGAAAGGGTGGACACATCTTGCTCGCCCCGGATGACCACATATGGTTGATCGACCATGGCGTCTGTTTTCACTGGGAATACAAACTGCGTACCGTCGTTTGGGACTTCGTTGGCGAGCCTATCCCTGACCACCTGCTGACCGACGTGCAAACCTTCCTCGACCGCTTCGGTGCTGACCCAGGCCTTCAGGCAGCTTATGCCGGGTTGCTCTCACCGATCGAGGTCGAAGCTTTAGTTACCCGCGCTGAACGACTGCTCACCGAACGACGTTTTCAAGAGCCTGGTCTTAGTCAGACACACCCATGGCCATTGGTATAATATCGACTTCAAACCGACTCCTCAACCCATGGAGCGATCATGCCTGACATCAAGTTGGCATTGCTCGGGTTCGGCAATGTTGGACGTGCTTTAGCCCGTTTGCTTCTCATCAAGCGTGATGAACTTCGCCGGCGATACCAGATAAACTGGCAGGTCGTCGGCATTACCACCCTGCGTCACGGCGGTGCAATCGATCCGGGCGGACTGGATCTAGAGCAGGCGCTAACACTGGCGGAGGCTGGCAAAGACCTCTCCCCACTCTCCCTGCAACCCGCCACGATAGACGGAGAGATCTTCGTCCGCCTCTGCGGTGCAGACATATTGTTCGAGAATACACCGGTCAATTACCAGACGGGTCAACCCGCCATTAGCCACATTAGGACTGCAATCGAGTCTGGCATGCACGTTATCACTGCCAACAAAGGACCAGTGGTTCATGCCTACCAGGAGTTGACCGAATTGGCCCGATCGCGAAAAGTGCGCTTTTTTTTCGAGTCAGCCGTTATGGATGGCACGCCGATCTTCTCAATGTGGCGCGAAACTCTACCGGCGGCTGATCTGCTAGCCTTTCGCGGTGTACTCAATTCGACTACAAACCTGATCCTGACACTAATGGAGGAAGAGAAGTCGTTCGACGAAGCCGTCGTTTACACCCAGGAAATTGGCATCGCCGAGACCGACCCCAGCGGCGATATTCAGGGATGGGATGCTGCGGTCAAAGTTGCGGCTCTGGTAACGGTTTTAATGCGGGTCCCCATCAAACCTGCCCAGGTCACACGAGAGGGCATCGAGGGCCTCACGCTCAAGGATGTGAAAGATGCGCTCGCTGCTGGTCGACGATGGAAGCTGGTTTGCCAAGCGACGCGCGTCGATGACGGTGTTCACGCCTCTGTTGGCCTAGAGCAAGTCGAGCCCAGCGACTCCCTATACAATGTCATCGGGACATCCTCCTCCATCACCTTCGAAAGCGACGTACTTGGAGACCTGACTATCACCGAAGCAAATCCCGGTCCTCAAACTACCGCTTACGGTTTGCTGGCCGACTTCATTAATGCTGTCCACTCGTCGCCCTAAGAAACTCAAAGAAAGAATTCCATAAAAGGGTTGACCGTTTCTCAAATCCGTTGTAGACTAGCCCAGTATTCTAGAGAAAGGTGACGCAGTTCATGCACAGTATTGCAAACAACATCTTCCAGGCAGCTGGCATCAAGATCGATCTTGGTGTTGGTGCAAATTTGCCTAATCGGAGTGCGTCTACTAACAGGTAACGGTCCACTATCAACTCGGCCGCGGGCGCCCTCCAGCGCCCGCGGTTTTGTTTTTCTGCACGTTTTCGGCCGCGGACACCCGCGGCCGAACTTTTTAAGGAGTAGATGATGGACGAAATCGCTATTCACGTTAGAGAAGCGTACAAAGTGTTCCACAAGCAAAGTCTTTTTCCCTGGAATCGGAAGAACGGGCATGGGGAGAAAAAACGAGTTGTCGCTGTGGACAGCATCTCCTTTGACGTAAGCAAAGGAGAGATCTTCGGAGTACTCGGTCCAAACGGGTCTGGTAAGTCGACTCTGATACGCCTGATTGCCACTCTTCTCCTTCCCGATAGCGGAGCGGTAACGGTCTTCGGTCATGACGTTGTGCATGATCGAATAGCTGTTCAACGCCTGATCAACCGGGTTTCGGTTGAAGCTTCATTCTTTAAGAAGCTCTCGCCGATGGAAAACCTAATCTTCGGAGCCCGGTTGTACGGACTCAGCGCTCAGCAAGCGCGAGTTCAGATCCTTGAGATCTTAACCCGATTGGGATTGGAGCGGAGCACAATCAGCAAGCCGGTAGAGGAGATGTCGCGTGGCATGCAGCAGAAGGTCGCCATCGCCCGCGCCTTGCTCACCCGTCCCGCCGTGCTCCTAATGGATGAGCCGACCACCGGACTTGATCCACGCTCTAAACGCGAGGTTCAGGCTTTGGTACGCGAATTGCGAGATCAAGATGAAACCACAATTCTGCTCACCACCCACGACATGGTGGAGGCGGAGATGCTTTGCGATCGCATTGCCATTATGGATGCCGGGAAGATTGTCGCCCTAGACACGCCTGAGAAGCTGTGCGCAATGGTGCCGTCTCATAATGGCCGCTCTCCAACATTAGAAGATGTCTTCTTGGAGTTGACGGGGAAGAAACTGATTGAAGAGGACGATGTCGAATAATGCAGCGTCCTCGCAAGATGCTCGGTAATGGAAAGGTAGGCTCAAAATGATATCCGCTACAACACGCCAGCTTCGCGCCTCTTACGCTTTTGTTGAGCGCAACGCACACCTGGTGAAGCGTTATTGGTCGTGGGAGTTGGTTTGGCTCGCCTACTCCATCGCTAATAGCCTGTCGGTGAGCTACATCGGGTTGGGTATGGAGCAAATCAGCGGTCAGGAGATCGATGGTCGTTATCTGGTGCTCTACTTGGTGGTGGGGACACTGGTCTGGCGCTACCTATCGCTGATCTTCTACTGGATCACCGATGTGATCGGACTGGAGCGCTGGGAGGGGACGATCGAGTACACGCTGATGGCACCTATCCACCGGTTGACCCACATGGCCGGACAAACAGCGTTCGCCGTCGCTTACAGCCTGTTGTTCACCGCGATCATCCTGGCGGTGACGGTCAAGCTCTTTCAGATCGACCTCACCAACGCTAACCTGTTCGGGATGACGCTGGTTATGTTATCCGGGAGCCTCTCCTTCATCGGGATTGGTATTGTCGGCTCCATCCTGCCGCTACTCTTTCCCGAGAGGGGTGCTCAGATGACCCATGTGATCATCGCCATGCTGTTACTCGTCTCCGGGGTCTACTACCCAGTGGCAGTGCTCCCTCCGACGCTACGCATGTTGTCGGTTTTCAGTCCGGCCACTTACGTGCTAGACGGCACTCGCAAGGCTTTGTTAGACGGTCTCCCGACAGCCCAGCTATGGCCCTCCATCTGGCCGACATTGGTTGCGGGTGCGATCGCCATCCCGATCGGTCTTTGGGTCTTTGGTCTCGCCGAGCGTTACGCTAAACGAACAGGCAAACTACACCGTAATGGATGAACGATTAGGATCAGACAGCATGTGAAGCATGCCAGCATCCACCACACAGATTGACCGCGAGGAACAGTTCGAAATGACATCAGATATGCGATCGACACCGAAGCAACCGTTGCTCAACAACACACTGAAGCTGTTCATGCTGGCTATGGTGTTGGCCAACATCGCCGCCAACATGTATGGGATGTTGCTACCACTCTACCTCAAGGACCTCGGTGCCAGCGTGATGCAGGTGGGATTGTTCTTCACTTTATCGCGGATCATCCCTCTGGCGCTGCAGATCCTGGGGGGTTGGATTTCCGATACTCTCGGCAGGTTACGCAGCATCGCCATGGGAAGCATCGCCGGCGTAATTGCCTATATCGGACTGATCCTCGCTCCTGCCTGGCAGTGGGTGTTGATTAGTGAAGGATTGGGAGCGATGACCCGCTCGCTTGTCGGTCCTAGTTTCGGTGCCTTCATCGCCGAGCAATCCTCAGAAGAGAACCGTGCTCGGGTTTATGGAATCACTGAAACCATCTTCATGTTGACCATTGTCCTCGGTCCACCCCTAGGTGGCTGGTTAGCTGGTGCGTTTAATTTTAAATTCATGTTGCTATGCTCAGGTTTTCTATACACCATCGCTACAATTATTCGCATCAGCATGGCGCGTTTCGCAGCACAGGAAAAAGAAGCCAAGCCGGAGAAGTTGTCGATGCTAAGTCTACGCACTAACCTGCGTGGGGTTGTAGCTTTGGTTCTAGCTGGTGGAGTGGTGACCTGGATTCTGATCACAGATGGCGTTCGCGATATCGCCTTCTCAATGTCCTTCACCTTCATACCACTTTACCTGCAAGACATTGGCGGCTTGACCATCGTGCAAATCGGGCTGCTTGAATCGATCTTTGGTATTTTCAACATGATCACCACCATCCCTGCTGGTTGGCTGGCGGACAGGAGAGGCGAGCGGGTGGCGATCGTGCTGGGCTTCTTGCTTGAATCAGCTGCGCTGATGGTCCTACTTCAAGTGGACAACTTCATTGGTTACGCCTTCGCATGGGCTATGTTCGGTTTAGGAGAAGGATTGATGTCGCCTGCCTATCAATCGCTGATCAGTAAGGCCGTGCCAGAAAAACTGCGCGGTACCGCGTTTGGATTTCTGCACTCCAGCCTGGGTTTGTTCTCCCTCCCGGCTCCGGCTATCGGCGCACAACTCTGGGAACGTTTCAGCCCACGATTCCCCTTCAGCCTAACTGCCTTGGTAGCGCTGTTGACGACGATCCCTGCCTGGCTGAAGTTCAAGTTGTCGGATAATGACAAAAATAATAAGACATGAAACGTGATGAGTATTGTGAGTTGGGTTACTACTATCCGAAGAAAATGTGAGGGCCAACTATGATTAATCAAAAAACAATTCAAGCTAGGACAATCCAGCTTCCAGATGCCCCAGTCATCCCAAGTCTCACCTTCCGCAAATTCCGTGGGGAGGTTGATTATCCAGCTATGCTAGCAGTGATCGAAGGCAGCAAGGAGACCGATGGCATCAAACGAACAGATACTCTCGAGGACATCGTCCGGAACTACGAGCATCTCACCAACTGCGATCCACTCCAGGACGTACTCATGACTGAGATCAATGGTCAGGTCATCGGTTACAATCGTGTCTTCTGGGAAAAGTTGGATGACGGAACCCGCACCTACACACTCTTTGGTTTCCTACTCCCTGCCTGGCGACGTCGGGGGATAGGTGGCGCCATGCTGCACCACGCCGAACGGCGTTTACGTGAGATCGCCGACAGCCATCCCAAGGATGGGCCGCGATTCTTCCAATCCTGGGCTGCTGACACCGAAATTGGTACCCTACGCTTGCTGTTGAGCGAAGGCTATCAACCTGTTCGGTTCTCTTATGAAATGGTGCGCGACTTGAGCGAATCGATCCCCGAAGTTCCTATGCCAGAAGGTTTGGAGCTGCGTTCAGTGAAATCAGAGCACTTCTGGCTGATATTCGACGCCATGAATGAGGCTTTCCGCGACCACTGGAGCCACCGTGATCTGACCAAAGAAGAGTTCAAGCAGTGGATGAAAGACCCTAATTTTGATCCCAAGCATTGGAAGGTAGCATGGTACGGGGACCAAGTGGCCGGCATGGTGTTGAATTTCATCAACCCAGCTGAAAACGATGAGTACAAACGCAAACGCGGCTATACAGAGGGCATCTCAGTGCGCCGCCCTTGGCGAAGGCGCGGACTGGCTCGATCGTTACTGGCGCAGAGCCTGCGTTACTTCAAACAACTTGGCATGAATGAGGCTGCGCTTGGAGTAGATACCGAGAACCCCAGCGGCGCCCTGAGGCTGTACGAGAGCGTGGGTTTTCAGCCCGTCAAGAGCTTTATTGAATATCGCAAACCACTCGAGTGATCCACCGAGATCTCAAGTGGGTATGATTCTTTACTTATTACTGGAGAGCATCGAGGAGAGGTAGGATGTCATCAGCCGCATTTGAGAAGCTGTCCAAAGAAGGTTTCACTATCCGCCCGGTAACTATGGATGACCTAGAAGCCGCGGTGAACCTATTCAACGCCTTCTCCCTGGCTACCATCGGCGTAAAAGAGTCTCGAGTGAAGGACATCGGCAATGAATGGCGGACACCCGGTTTTGAGCTAGATACTGCCACCCGGATTGTCCTCTCACCGAAGGGTATGTTGGTGGGTTATGTGGAAGTATGGGATGTGGCCAAGCCACCAGTCCATCCTTGGGTGTGGGGATGTGTTCATCCAGACTGGGAACGTCAAGGGATCGGTACCAGCATGATGACTTGGGCCCAGGCACGCGCCCGACAAGCCATCGCCGAAGTTCCGAAGAATGCACGGGTGGCTATGTACAGCGACACCGTCAGTACCCACGAACCCAGTAAGCGCCTACTGGAGGGTCTGGGCATGCAATTGATACGCCATTTCTGGCAAATGGTGATCGAGCTAGATAGCCGCCCACCGACTCCCCAATGGCCTGAGGGTATTACTTTACGCATGTACAACCACGACCAGGACGCTGAAGCCGTTTACCGGGCAGTGGACGAAGCCTTCAGGGATCACTGGGGATATGTTGAGCAACCCTTTGATCAAAGCTTTCAGCGCTGGCTACATTTCGCCATCAATCACCAGGATTATGATCCTACTCTTTGGTTCCTGGCGATGGACGGTGATATGATCGCCGGGGTGGCGCGGAGCAGACCTCGATCAGACGAAGACCCCGAGATGGGTTGGGTAAGCGTCCTATGTGTTCGCCAACCATGGAGAGGGAAAGGTCTAGGGTTAGCACTGCTGCAGCACACCTTTGGCGAGTTCCACCATCGAGGGAAACGTCGTGCTGGTCTGGGTGTTGATGCACAAAACCTAACCGGCGCCACTCGACTTTATGAGAAAGCTGGCATGCACGTCCAGAGGCAGTATGATACATATGAGCTGGAACTGCGACCCGGAGTGGAGCTTCGCATTGAGACTTCCTAGGGGTAGCACTATCATCATGCTACTGCATCCACTGGGAAGCAACCACCAACCCGGGTAGGAGGTGAGCAACCTTGAAAAAGGATGACAGATCCATTCATGCTGTGCTTTGGGATTTGGGTGGTGTGATCGTGCGCACTCTTGATTGGAGTGGACGTGCTCGCTGGGAGAAACGCTCAGGGCTTTCACCCCACGAACTGGAACATATCGTTTTCAGAGGTGAAATGGGGGTGCGCGCGTCCCTGGGCCAGGCAAACTCAGACGACGTATGGACCTGGGTCCTCCAGCATTTGGGTTTTCCCAAAAGCGAGCGCGCAGCTATAGAACGCGACTTCTTCAGCGGAGATCAAGTCGATAACGAATTGATCTCGTTCATCCGCAATCTACGTCCCGGATATAAAACCGGCATCATCTCCAACGCCTGGCCCGAGCTTCGCCACTGGCTTGAAGTGGAGTGGTGTATCGCCGATGCTTTCGACCACGTCGTGATCTCAGCCGAGGAGGGGGTATTGAAACCCGACCCCCGTATTTATCACCTGGCTCTCAACAGACTTGGGGTTGCTCCAAGCGAAACGATTTTTATCGATGATTTTAAAGAGAACGTCGTAGGTGCACTCGATATTGGGATGCAAGCGATCCACTTCCGAACAACTGAACAGGTCACATCAGAGTTACGAGCACTGCTCGACCTGCCCCTCTAAATAGAAAGAGTCTCCCTAGCAGCTGGTCAATGTCTGTTGACAATATGAATGACTTTCCCGGCGGGGAGGAATATGAGGACCCTTTACCTATCCCATCCAATACAAAGTAGGGGCGCACGGGCCGGGAACTAAACCCCCGATAAATTCACCGGGACGAACGGCCGGCATCTGCGACCGTGCGCCCCTACTGCTCATCAAACTCGGTTAATCCGATAAAGTGTTCGAGGCTCTTATCAATAGATTGGGGTTGTGCCGATGCTATAAAAATGGCACAATAGTATCCACACATCAGGTAGCCTCTGTGGCCTATCGCACTCGCCCGAGTGGTCATGCTCGTAAATCGCAATCCGATATCTTATGCTGAATAGGGGCTATTACTGCTTCCATGCAGAACACGACTAAACGGCCACTGATATCAAGGACACTCGTCCTCTTCCTGGTGGGGATCGCGTTCGCTGAAGCCTCACGTACCATGACCATGGTCCAGGTGCCTATCTTCCTGCGTGAGCTTGGCGCCGACATACACCAAATCGGTCTGTTTTTCACCATCGCGCTCATTTTTCCGCTCCTCCTCCGCATCCTCGGCGGATGGCTTTCGGACACCATTGGCCGGTTGAGAGCTATCTGGCTGGGCAGTCTCGCCGGAGCACTAGCTTATATCCCCTACGCGTTAGCACCCACCTGGCAGCTAGCTTTGCTGGGACCAGCCCTTCTAGCGGTTGCCTCGGCTTTAATCTACCCGTCCTATCGAGCTTATATCGCCGACACTACCGATAGTAAGGCACTCGGACGTGTCTTCGGAATTTCTGAAACCGTCCGTAACGTAGCCTGGATTATCGGACCTCCTTATGGAGGTTTGCTGGCGCAAACATTGGGCTATCGCTGGATGTTCGTCGCCGCCATCATGTCTTCTGGGGTTGCGGCTATCATCTTCCTGACCTTAACCCGCGCTATGGATCAGAAGAAGTCAACACTGATCGAGAAACCCAGTCTCGCTTCTTTGCGAAGCTCCTTTAGAGAGATCTTCATCCTGATGCTTTCTGGTGGGCTTGTCACCTGGATACTAATCACTGATGGGGTGTACGACATCGCTTCCAGGTTATCTTTTGACTTGATGCCAGTCTATTTAAGCGACATTGCTGGTTTCAGTAAACAAGCCATAGGATGGATGGATGGTATCCACGGTGTCGCTTGGGTTGCAGCCGGCGCCCTTGCGGGTTGGCTGGTCGATAAGACCAGCGAGCGATTGGCCATCGCCATCGGCCTAATCTTCTCAATCGCCTCTCGTTTAACATTCGCATTAGCCTCAAGCTTCTGGGGATTCACCTTCTCCTGGATCTTGCTCGGTCTTGGGGGTGCGGTGACGCAACCGGCCCTGAATTCATTAGTCGCAAAGTGTGTCCCTTCGCATCTGCGAGGCATCACTTATGCATTTATGGCCACCAGTTTGAGCTTGATCTCCTTGCCCTTTCCTTGGATCGGAAGTTTAATCTGGAATGCCTTTGGTCCAAAAGCCCCCTTCATGATCACTGTCGTGCTCGGCAGCTTAACGATCTTCCCCGCTTGGATGAAGCTGATCGTCCCTGACAAGACACCCCAGACTACAGCCACAACCATTGAATAATCTGGCTTAACTACAACCCTTACCCTAGCTTGGTGTTACAAGAATTGACAACTCGACAAAGGATCATGCTCCATCTGCGAGCCGCACATTCGTCGGAGAGGGATCACCTACAAACAGCACCACATTCCAGAGACAGGCGGGGAACGAGGGAAAGCACACAAATGAAGAGGGATCTACTTACAAGAGGATCAGGGGAAGGTCACCCAAATAACTGAGCCCCCTGCCATCCGCCAGACAGCCGGCACTGCCGCTCTCGCCGGTGGGTCTCTCATCGTTCAACCGTAACAGAAGGGCATTTCTCCGACCAGTCGGCGCTATCTTTTCCCGACCGCCATTTTCAAGGGGTTCAGGTAGTTTGGTCGGAGCTAGCCACGGCCGATGAGGACGATCAGTCCTTAGGTGCCCTGGGGCTCTTTCTATCAACACTTTAAACATCCCTGGGCCGCAAGTCAATGAGCGATAGGCTTAAAAAAAGTACTAGATAATAATGCTATCAGAATAATCCCATCGATAATGATCTATAATCATCGCACCGGGAAGCCAAAGGAAACGAAGGAGACCGCTGATGTACTATGATCAACCTAAAAAGGAAGTCCAACCATGAGCCGTCGTGTCAAGCTGATTTTCAATCCACACGCCGATCGGGGCCGAGCTTGGGAACTCGCCTCGTCATTGCAGGCCATTATTGAACGCCATGGAGGCGCCTCCTGGGCTTCGAGTGAGTACCCCACCCATGCAACCGAACTCGCCGAGCAGGCTGCCCGAGAAGGCTACGACATCATCGCCGCCTTGGGGGGAGATGGCACTGTTCATGAGGTGGTCAACGGCTTAATGCGCGTCCCACTAGAAAGCAGACCGCTGCTTGGCTCGGTGCCCCTTGGTTCGGGCAATGACTTCAGTTCGAACGTGGGCGTTCAAGAAGATATCGAGCTCGCCATGGAGCGTGTGTTCCACGGAGAATCAAAAACGATCGACGTGGGTCGGATAACTGACGGCTCCGGGCGAATGGAATACTGGGATAATACCCTGGGAATTGGGTTTGACGCCTCAGCCACGATCCACTCATATCGGATTACTCGACTTCAGGGCTTTATGATGTACCTGTGGGCCGTGATCCTGACCATCCTGCGTAATCACGATGCTCCCCTGATGAAAATCATCACCGATGAAGAAACTATCGAGCAAAGGGTGCTCATGCTTGTCCTTTGTAACGGTCCGCGTGAGGGAGGCGGTTTCTTCGTCGCGCCGGATGCCAAACCAAATGATGGCATATTCCACTACGCGATGGTCGAACACATCTCACGTTTGATGATGTTTCGCTTGGTCCCCGAAATAATGAAAGGCACTCACGGCCGCTTTAAGCAGGTCCGGATGGGTCAGTTCCGTGAACTCAAACTGAAATCCGAGCAGCCCATTACCATTCACACCGATGGCGAGGTCTTCGCTGGATTCAATTCCGATGTGCGCGAGATACATGTCGAAATACTCCCCGGTGCCTTACAGGTGATCGTATGAGAGGTATCGTCGTTCATCGCGGATCGTGCACTCAAACTCGATAGGGCATCAACCAACCTGAAGCAACGCAAGCAATATGCAACTCCTTCTGCGAACACTCCAGGATCACGATCTAGGGCACTTACGGATTCTGGCTGAACTCTGGGGATTCGACCTTCCTCCCGGATCGGCTCGACAGGTCGTTAATTCACTAACCGCTTTTATGCTCGACCCAGCCAATGTGGAAGAGATTGTTGGAAGCCTACCGGTCCAAGTTCGACAAACCCTTGACCATGTAGTAAGCATGGGGGGACGTGTGCCCTTATCCGACTTTGTCCGTAGATATGGTCCGCTACGAGATATGGGACCAGGCCGACGCGATCGAGAGAAGCCGTGGAGAACTCCCGCCTCTCCTATCGAAGCTCTCTGGTATCGCGGTATTACCGCCCGCGCCTTCTCCGATACCCGCTTTGGTCCCCGGGAATATGCCTTCATCCCAACCGACTTGTTCAGCCTACTCCCAAAGCCCTCATTTAAAAACGGTTCAGAACTGTTGGGGCAGCCGGCTGAGCCACCACCCAGGTCAAAGCCAGCCACCTCAGCCGCCGTAGACGATGCAACCACGCTGCTGGCCACATTACGACGCCAACCCTGCAATGATAAGGAAATGCCACCCACACGTCGCCAAGCATTAGTCCCTTTCCTCCGCCAACCCCGCGCCCTCGATCTACTGCTTAAGCTGCTCCAGGAGGAAACGATCCTAGTCTCTCATCGATTGCAGCCCCAATCACAATCCGCTCGGGCATTTCTCAATACACCCCGGGCGGAAGCTCTGCGCGGGCTCTTGCTAGCCTGGGCCCGCTCCTCTAGTTGGAATGACCTAGAACAGGTCCCCCACTTGACTTGCAACCACGATAAATGGCCCAATGATCCACTCACCTCCCGCCAAGCTGCGCTTGAATTGATCCGTCCGATCCCACTACGCTCTTGGTGGGATCTGGATCGTTTTGTGGAAGCCGCGCGAAACTTTCAACCAGGTTTCCAGCGCCCGGCTGGGGACTTCGACTCCTGGTATCTACGCGACACTCACAACGGAACCTTCCTGCGCGGGTTCAAACATTGGGACGCCATCGATGGTGCTCTATTGCGCTTCCTGATCACCGGCCCACTGCATTGGCTCGGGGCATCCGATCTTGGTAGATCGCGCCGCGGCGGCACGGTGACCTGCTTCCGCCTTACCCCCGCGGCTGCCATCCTGTTCGACCCTCAAGCTCCTCTGACAATCAAGGAAAGTACTGCATCTGCCACTATACAACCGAACGGACGGATCACTGTTCCCCGCCGCGCTTTGCGTGCTCTGCGCTACCAGATCTCCCGCTTTACCTCCTGGGATCCCATCGATGAGGAGCACTACTATTACCGCCTGACTCCCACCGCGCTGGCGATAGCCGATGGTCAGGGCTTGCAGCTCAGCCACATCTTCACCATTCTTGAAACTGCGGGAGGTGGACCGTTACCCTCGACATTGAGAAAGGCCCTGCAACGATGGGGCGACAACGGGGAAGAAGCTCGACTCGGAAGACAGCTAATTCTACGCGTTGATAAGCCTGAGATTCTAGAAGAATTGCAGTCTAATCGGACCACTGCCCGTCATCTGGGGGAGATACTCGGGCCTACCGCGATAATTGTCCGCGAACACGACTGGATCCATTTGTGCGACGATGCAGCCCGGATGGGTATCCTGATCGACCCACCGCAATTAAGCTCTAGCGATTGACCATGAACCCTCCCCCAAACTTGCTCTCCGCTTTTAACAACGCCTTCAATAAACTGCCTAAGCTAGTCGCTCGCGCTCCTGGTCGAGTTAATCTTCTCGGCGAGCATGTCGACTACAATGACGGCTGGGTCCTGCCAGTTGCGATCGACCACACTGCCTGGATTGCCGCTTCACCATGCTCCTCTGACTTGATCAGTGTTCACGCTTTAGATTTAGGAGAAGCAGTCTCCATCCAAATCGACGATCTTGAGCATAAAGTCGACGTGCGAGGCAAACCGCTCCCTGCTTGGTCATATTACCCAGCCGGAGTGGCTTGGGCTTTACAGCAACATAGTTTGCAAATTGGAGGCCTGGACGCGGTTCTCACTTCCACCATACCGTTAGGAGCTGGTCTCTCCTCCTCGGCGGCTATCGAAGTGGCTTTTGCGGTTACCTGGCAGGCATTTTCTGGTTGGCAATTGAACCCTATGACCATGGCCCAGATTTGCCAGACCGCTGAGAATGCCTATGTGGGAGTGAACTGTGGCTTGATGGATCAGTTCGCCAGCCTGCATGGGGTTGCTGGCAACGCGCTGCTTTTTGATTGCCGTACGCTTGAATGGGAGCCGGTGCCACTTCCTCAGGGTACATCGTTGGTGATCGCCGATAGCGGTGTGCGCCGCAGCCTGGGGGATTCGGCATACAACGAGCGGCGGACAGCTTGTGAGCAAGCGACGCGGACCCTGGCTGAACGATTACCAAATGTGCATGCCCTTCGTGACGTCTCGATCGACGCCTTTGACCAGCACTCCCACGCCCTTCCATCCGTCGTCCGTCGCCGGGCGGAGCACGTAGTGGACGAGTGCGCCCGTACCCTGGAGGCGGTTGAGCATCTCCGTTCTGGTGACGCGCTGGGCTTTGGCAAATTGATGTACCAGGGGCACGCCAGTTTACGGGATCTGTACCAGGTAAGCTGTCCTGAGTTGGATGTGCTGGTCGAGATCGCAACTGGTCTGCCGGGCTGTTACGGTGCCCGACTGACCGGCGCCGGCTTCGGTGGATGTACGGTCAACCTGGTTAAGGAAGGAAATGTTGAGTCTTTCTTACAGGCGTTGTCGATGGAGTATTGGAACCGAACCGGAAAGCAGGCGTCCGCATGGGTTTGCCAAGCCGTTGGGGGAGCGAGCACATCAATGGCCACTACATTAAAAAGGATCAATATACAATAACAAAGGGGGACAGAAATGAAACCACATACACACCGGCGGTCTATACGCCTCCAAAACTACGATTATTCACAACCTGGCGCATATTTCGTCACCATCTGCACGTATCGACGAAAATGCTTGTTCGGTTATGTCGAGAAAGGAACGATGCATTTGACGAACTTTGGTGAAATCGCGCGCCAGGAATGGTTACGCTCGGAGGAAATTCGATCCGAAATTCGACTGGACCTCTTCGTCGTTATGCCCAACCACCTTCATTGCATCGTTGTCATCACCCATTCCGACGGTATTGTAGGGGCGCACGGCCGTGCGCCCCTACGCCGTTCACCACGCTCGCTGGGGTCCTTTATCGCTGGGTTTAAATCTGTCGTCACCCGACGAATCAACCAAACCCGCGGAACCTCTGGCTCACCTGTCTGGCAACGCAACTACTACGAACATGTTATACGCAGTGAGGACGAATTACTGCGAACTCGTAAATACATCCTCAATAATCCGGCTCGTTGGTTTGAGGACCCCGATAATCCGATTCATGCCTCTTGATGGCAGACACCCACCAACCTCTATACCTATCCTATCCAATACTTTGGTGAAATCGCGCGCCGGGAATGATTACAATCGGGGGAAATTCGATTGGACCTCTTCGTCATTATGCCAAACCATATGCATGCCACCTTTGTCATCACCTA
>JAUVOZ010000127.1 GCA_030598885.1 Anaerolineae bacterium
AATTGGAGCACCCTGATCTGGTTGTAGCGATCGACGATCAAACCGGGAATGCCATCCGATTCAGCGTGGACTTCGCGATAAGCGTTGGTTGACTCGTCGCTCGCCAGCGAGCCGCGCGCCTCCCTCGCCTGCTTCAATCGATGCTGGAAGAAAACAGCATCGATCGCTTGGTCGCGGTCCCAGGTCCATATTCGAGCCCGGATTTGTGAGTGGGGAGAGTATGCCGCTCTAGCGAGCCATTCGCCGTTGTGATCGGTGATCTCGACGGTACCGCCGGATTCGGGCTGTCCATCAACCCTGGCGATGGAACCCGAGAAAATCCACGGATGGCGTCTGAGAATCGATCGCTCTCGACCAGGCTTAAGCCGTATTTCATGCATGAATCACCTTGCCCACCATAATCGTCCTGATCATGATAGCACTATGAGTGATATTGATTTTTATCCTGCAACATCGGTCTTTACTGAATGAAGAAATGACTTTCCGCCAGACGCTTCTATCATCCCTCGGTCTTTACCAAGGACAGCAAGCTATCCTCATCAAGCACCGACACGCCATACTTGCGTGCTCGCTCCAACTTGGAACCAGGAGTATCACCCGCCACCAGGTAGGAAGTCCGCCGGCTAACACTCCCAGTCACTTTTCCCCCATGGCGTTCGATTAAGGCTTTGGCCTCCCCGCGGGTTAGACTCGGCAGAGTACCAGTAAGGACGAAAGTAAGACCCGAGAGCGTCTGCGGCGTGGCCTCCACTATCCGCTCTTCTTCGACCGGCCAGACAGCGGCTTCGCGCAGCTTCTTTAGCAAACGTCGGTTGGCTGATTGGACGTTCCAGTCGATGATCGTAGTGGCGGTGTTCGGGCCGATTCCCTCAATCCGCTCTAACTTCTCTTGGGTGGCATCCGCCAGGGCATCCATGCTTTGGAAGTGATGTGCCAGGTCCCCGGCCACCGTCTCCCCGACACCTCGGATACCGAGTGCATTGATCAGGCGGGTCAACGACTGTCCCCGAGAAACGTCGATCGCTCGTAATATGTTGTCGGCTTTCTTATCGGCAAAACCCTCCAACGATAGCAGATCGTTCACCTTCAAACGGTAAATATCAGCCACATCCGAAACCAGATTAGCTTCCACTAACTGCTTGGCGATTTTGATCCCTAATCCCTCAATGTCCATCGCCGAGCGGGAGGCGAAGTGCTCTAAATTACGCACCAATTGCGCCGGACAGGCTGCGTTGACGCAATAGACAGCAACCTCCCCAGACAACCGCTCCAATTGCTCCCCACATGAGGGGCAACGCTCTGGTAGAGTGTATGGTTTCTCATCCCCCTGACGAGCCTCGATCACTGGACCAATAACGTATGGAATCACATCCCCTGCCCGCTTGATCAACACTCGGTCCCCAACCCGAATATCCTTCTCAGCGATGAAGTCAAAATTGTGCAGAGTGGCCTGGCTCACCGTCACCCCACCGACTTCGATTGGGTCGAGGATGGCATACGGGGTGATCACCCCTGTTCGGCCAACGTTGACCCCGATATCCTGCAACACGGTAGTAACTACCTGCGCGGGGAATTTATAAGCAATTGCCCCACGCGGATCCTTCCCTACAACTCCCAAGTCAGCCGCCAATTGAAGATCATTGATCTTGATCACCACTCCGTCTACTTCGTAGGGAAGTTCATCCCGTCGCCTAACCATTTGCTCATAGACCATGACCGCTTGCTCGAGATCCTCACAATGAGCGACGTACTCTGGAACCGGGAATCCCAATTGTCGGAGGTAGTTCAGCGCCTCCCATTGTTTGCTGGGTAGAGGACCCTCACCATCGATAATTGCATAGCAAAGCAGGCTTATGGGCCGGGATGCGGTCAAAGTGGAATCCAATTGACGTAAAGCACCAGCCGCGGCGTTCCTCGGGTTGACATAGGTTCGCTGACCGTCCCGCTCCAGGCGTCGATTCATGGTCTCAAAGGCTTCCCGGGGGATGATCGCCTCGCCGCGTATCACCAATCGAGGGGGAGGTTCCAAGCCATTCTGTTTCACTGGAATACGCAAAGGCAAGCTGCGAACCGTCCTCAGGTTTGCAGTAATGTCCTCGCCATACTCTCCATCACCGCGCGTCGAGCCTAGAGTGAAGACCCCATCCTCATAGGTCAACACAACCGTCAGGCCATCGAGTTTGGGTTCCACGGTGAAATCAGCCCTCGCCACCCGGTCATCCAGTTTCGTTATCCGCTCGAACCAGTGGTGCACTTCCCCGGCATCAAAAGCGTTGGCCAGGCTGAGGATCGGCGCTGGGTGTGGAACTCGTACGAAGGCTTCCGCTGGTCGACTACC
Organism: Anaerolineae bacterium; assembly: GCA_030598885.1. Taxonomy (GTDB): domain Bacteria; phylum Chloroflexota; class Anaerolineae; order Anaerolineales; family E44-bin32; genus DUEZ01. The sequence continues at coordinate 2,339 of JAUVOZ010000127.1, forward strand.
CACTCGCTGAGTTGGGGAGTCGGGAGCGAATAGTTCAGGATGCTCAGCCTCCAGCTCCTGCAGTTCACGCATAAGCCGGTCGTACTCGTGATCACTTATTACTGGTGAGTTGAGCGCGTAATAGCAGTAGTTGTGATAATTTATCTGCTGCCTGAGCTCTTGCGCGCGATCTCGTTTCGACTTATCAACCATTATGTTGACCTATTCTGATTTCTATTAACCCTCTCCATGTTCCGTCATAACCGAGGGCCAGATTGGTAAGAAAATCAGCCACTCCCCTGGACGAGATCGAATATAGTCCTCGATCAAGTACAGGACGCGCTGGGCGAGCCTGAGCACATCCTGATGCTGGTCACCGGTGTCCTCCGGTTCGATCAACGAGCCACAAACCGCCCGGTAGAGCCCATCACCTTCAGCTTGAACCATCCCGACCAGAATTCTCGAATTAGTGCGAAGCGCCAGTCGCGCGTGACCGACCGGAAGCTTGGCCTGCCGGCCGAAGAAGGTCAACGACTCACCCCCAACATCAGGTCGGTCGATCGCAGTCATCACCAATCCTCCGTCGCGTAGCCGCAGTACTGCTTGACGAAGTGATTGAAATGAAATTGGAGTTAAGTTGAGCCCGAATTTTAACCTCAAGGCGTTATCGACGTGATAGGATCCCTGGACCCTGGCGTAGGAAAGCGCCTGAATCGGATACCCCCTCAAACCAAGAGCCAGTAGCAAAATGTTGAAACTACTCATATGAGCTCCGACAATAACCACTCCGCGTTTATCCTCTATCGACTGCTTTACAACCTGCTCCAGACTCTCATCAATAATGACACTCGAGTTCACCACCTCGGGACCACTGGCAACCGCTCGGTACCAATCGGCATAACCGCGAGCCGCGTTACTAATCACATCCCGCACCGCTTGATTAAGCAAAGGTGAATCGTAGGGAAGCCCACGCACTACTGCCTGATTAGCACGCACTCCTTGCACAAGCCACGACTCAGACCGGGCAACTACTAACCCTGCTATCCAATCTGCCATACGATACGCCTGCTCTCGGCTGAGCGTTCGCCCCAGCAGAAGACCGAGCATGGGTCCAAGTCTACTGTTGATGATAGATATGATGTCCATTTTGATCCCCACAATATCTTGGGAATTATTACCCCATCGTTAGTCTCCGGTAAGTATTATCTTAACCCAATCAACTAAAGTCTTTCGTTTCTGTCAGATCTCTTCCGACGCTGATATGCATGCCAGACCATCCCCAGGAAGCGTCGAGAATCGTGGAACGGATGGAAATAACTCTCCTTACCAGTGCCATAGATAGTGCGGATCGGCACCCACCCGATGCACATGCCCTTACACACAGCCTGGATTACCACTTCTACCTCCAACTCAAAACCGGTTGTTTTCAAGTCAAGCACTTCCAATAACCGTTGAGTATGAAGACGGTAGCCACATTGATTATCGTGGATTCGCTGCTTCAGCGCTTTGGAAAGCAACCAGGAACCGATAGGATTGGCGAAGCGGTTCGGGAATGGCATCTGGTGAAAATCACGCCGTCCAATGATTAAATCGCCTAAATCCATCTGGTAGGCGTCGAGAAACTTCGGAATTTCAACCGGATCGTGTTGTCCATCAGCGTCTAAAGTTAGTACCGCCTGGTATCCCTGCCCAAGAGCCCAGGTGAAGCCGGTAACCAATGCCTGACCCTTCCCCTGGTTTTTTCCATGGCGGACAACCGTTGCTCCTGCCGCGGCAGCCAATGAGGGTGTTTCATCGGTGGAACCATCATCCACCACGAGTACCGGCAATTGGTTTCCAGTCGCCTCCACGACAGGAGCAATGTATGCTTCCTCATTCCAAGCAGGAATTAGTGCGAGAACGGAACCCTGGCTCATGGACAACTCGATCAACCCTCAAAGTATAAGTGTTTATTTGCCATTAACCCCTGATAGATGTTTGTGTGATGGGCAGCAGGATCAAACTCTTCCTTATTCTAGCTCAGCCATGGATGACGTCAAGGTAAAATTATTGGTTGCGTCCATTGGCTGAAAACCCATCCCCGCTCCCTTCACCCTGATTAATAGCCGACCTCGCGCTGACATCGCCTCCATCCTATTGCCCATACACAAATGATTTGTTAGACTAAATACAAACAATATCTTGGGAGGTCGCATGTCAGCCGGACGTATTATCGCCTACATCGCAGCTGCGATACTAATTTTCTTTGGTGTATTATTCATCTATGCCACTTTTTCTCCGACCGGGCAAATCGCTTGGCTGTTCATCGGTTTGATAAGCGTGGTGATCGGTTTTGGACTGATCTGGTTTGCTGGTAGGCGAGCCAAGCAGGAGGCAGCCGAGCTGATCCAGAGAATTGAGCTCTCAGGAGACGTCGATCTTGAGAAAATGACCTGCCGAAATTGTGGTGGCGCTTTGTCCGCCGATAATGTCAAGCTAGTCGCCGGCGCGCCGGTCGTTGCTTGCCCATACTGCAATACATCCTATCAACTCACTGAAGAGCCGAAATGGTAGAAATCCTAACCTTGATGATTAACATATCAAATCAATCTGGAGCGTAGTATGAAACGCCAGTATTTTTCGATCCTGCTAACCGTCAGTTTTTTACTCGTTCTCACCACAATCCCAGTCCTTGCACAAACATACTACTTCAGCGTTGACGAGGAGATAGTGGATGTCTACTGGGAGTCCGACGGTAGCATACGGATCGAATACATCCTCGTCATAACCAATGACCCATCCGCTTCACCATTCGATTTCGTTGACTTTGGTCTACCCAATTACAACTACGATTTAGCCAACGTGTACGGCTGGATCAATGATCAACCCGTTCAACATGTTGGGAAATCCGAATATGTCAGCCCGGGGATTGAGCTTGGTCTTCAATCGAAAGCGATTCCGCCAGGCGCCACAGGTGAGGTAAAAGTACTTATTGACCGGGTAGAAGGCGTGCTGTTCGACGATTATGACGATTCCACATACACCAGCGCAAAATTCTCACCCAGCTGGTTCGGCAGCCAATACGTCTTCGGCAAAACAGACCTTACCGTCACCTTCCACCTCCCCCCAGGGGTCCAACCTGACGAGCCTCGCTGGCATGCTTCACCAAGCGGTTGGCCGAGCAACCAACCCAGCACCGGACTAGACAGCGACGGTAGAGTGATATACATCTGGCACAACCCATCGGCGAATGCCCACACCCAATATACATTTGGCGCTTCTTTCCCCCGCAGCTACGTACCTTCTGAGGTGGTCAGCGAGCCCGTGCCGGAGGGAGAACTTTTCCAACCCAGCCAGCCAAGTAGCCGTGGATTCACGGGCACGCTCCTCGTTTTCATGTGTTTCGGCGGCATCATCCTCTTCATTGTCGGTATCGTCGCTCTGGCAGTCAACAGCGATCGACGTCGCAAGCTCGCTTACCTACCTCCCAAGCTGGCCATCGAAGGACATGGCATCAAGCGCGGCCTGACCGCTATCGAGGCTGCAGTGCTGTTGGAAACTCCCCTAGACCGCGTGTTGACTATGATACTGTTCTCGACCATTAAGAAAGGAGCCACACAGGTCGTTTCCGAAGACCCGCTGAAGATCGAGCGAATCACCCCTCAACCCGAAAATCTTCGACCATATGAAGATGATTTCC
>JAUVOZ010000158.1 GCA_030598885.1 Anaerolineae bacterium
ATCCAGCCATTTCGTCAGCTAGCTCACACTCGGGCATAATTGATTCGCCACCCGGCTTTGTGTGGGTTCTCAGTTGGCATAATGCACAAAGTGAATTAACCTACATGTATACCAGATCGATCGGTCGTGGGATCGGCTCCCCATAGGCTGCCCGAAGTAATAGAAGCGCTTGAAAGGTCTTCTTTATCAAGCAATCAGGAGAATAGTTAAGTCATGATTCGCAGCTACCTAGACATTATCGAACGGTCCCTCACTGGCCCCAAGGTTATAAAGGATGAATGGGATCTCGAATATATCGTGATGAACACCCGCAAACTTGTCGATAAGTATGAGCTTTCATGGGATAAGGACGAGATTGTCCTCGATGATCCCAAGCTGGTAGATAGTGTCTTCCGGGCTGGTTTGGAATTGATTGGTACGGTTGGTGTTTACTGCTTGTCCACTGGGAGAGTGATCGCGTTTGAGCTTGAGGAGCTGGAGGAAGGTATGCGGGCGATGCCCCAAGCTCTAGTCATGGGTGAGGGGAGAGACGAGCGCACTCTGTACTCACGCAAGATCATGGACCCCCGTCTGCCAATTGTTTGGGCGGGCAACCCAGGCGCGCCGACGCCGGAAGACCTCTTCTTGCCCACCGCGATGAGTTGGATGCAGGAACCAATCGTGGATCTGATTACCTGTGGCTCGTTACCGCAAGTAGATGGGCACAATGTAGGAACGGGAAAGCCAACCGAAATCCTTGCTGCGCGCCGTGAGCTTAAGCTATTGCGCGAGGGACTCAGGCAGGTTGGTCGGCCCGGTATGGGTATGCTCGCTGGACAGAGCAGTGTGTCTGAATTGGGCGATCTGGCGATCGCTCATCCTGACTACTTGCGTCCTTGCGATTCACATTTGGTTGCGATGTTCAATGAGCTCATGATCGACAACATAAACATGTCTCGGGTGGTGAACTCCCTGGATTATGGGATGCTTAACGCGTCGCTTCCAACGGTTATGGTCGGTGGACTAGGCGGAGATGCTCCTGGGGCAGCGGTGGTGCAAGTCGCTTCGTTCATCGCCGCCAATCTGGTTTGCCGCGCCGATTATCACCTGCTGCACCCCGTTCACATTCGCCATGTCTCTACCAGCACGCGCGGGGTGATGTGGGTTCAAAGCGTTGTCCAGCAGGCGTTCGCCAGTAATGCTCCCTGCATCATCGTTTCCGATATTTATCCAAAGAGCGGTGCCCTGACTAAAGAGCTGCTGTACGAGGTGGCGGCAAATGCCATAGTCATCACCGTATGCGGTGGTCACCTGGAGGGGGTTGGTTCGGCAGATGGCGCGCTGCCCAACGGAACAGGTTTGGAGGCGCGTTTTATGGGTGAAGTAGGTCACGCGGCCGCCAAGCAAGGCTTATCGCTGAACGCCGCCAATGAATTGGTGTTGAAATTAATTGAGAAGTATGAGCACGTTTTTGAGATGCCCGGAGGCAACCCGGGCGTGTCTTTTGACCAAGCGTACGACATGGAAACCTTAATACCAGTGCCAGATTGGTTGGAGATGTACGTCACCATAAAGGAGGAAGTACGCCAAATGGGGTTGGAAGCGCTCGAATGACATTCACCAGGAGATCCGCCCCTGGCGTTGTATTCAGGATGGTCGAAGGAACAGTTGATGTACTTGTCTCGTCAGCCGACGCCCTCCCGAAAGATGGGTGTGGGGTAAATAAGATCGGCAAAGATTATCAGCATTAAAGCCAAGCAATGATCTCGCGGGTAAGGAAGGAGAAGATCAATCCATATAAGAAGCTAACCAGGGTACCGATTAAAATATACTCTGCCTCCATCCGGTTCGATTTCTCCTTAATCTCCCCAAAGCGAAATACTGATTTTGCGGCAATCAAGAAACCGATAGCAGCGGGCTGATTTACCAGAACCAACAAGAAAATCAGTCCCCGTTCAAGCTGGCCGATAACAACACCCCCGTTTTCAAAACCTCTGGCTAATCGCTCGTTAACTAGTAAGGAATTAGAAGGACTTTCGCGGCGGATTTCATGTATTTGGTTGAGGAACGGTTCCACGATAATACCGACCACAACTCCTCCAGCATAAACGGTAATAATTGCCCCAGAAACGAATACCAGCGACGAATAATACAACCTCCCAAACAATGTCTCCCAACAATTTGTAATCGAGGATTGGTTTGCCAGGGAAAAAAGGGATGATACGGCAACAATTACAATAATGTGAGCGAGTTGATCAATCAAAAATATTTTCAAGTCATCTCGAGACATCTTTACTTTTATATAATCGATCACCAAATGTGAGATCAAAATGACGACAGGAATTGCCCACAAACGCCACAAGCCCACAAAAATATAGCTGGTTATTGCCGCTAAGAAAGAATGCTTGAATAGAACGAGTGGTAAATGCTTCCGGCTTACATCTTCTTCAGATTGAAGGACAAAGTCTACAAGAGCATGAGCCGTGAATAATGGAATGATCATTAAATAGGTTTGTTCACTCACGTTCAACCCCTTCTCGCGCGCGGGCTTTTTTTCAGAACAGTATTTAGAGAAAACATGACGATGAAGGCAATCAATCGAGCACGCCCTTGAAAATTACAAGCCCCTGAGCTTGTAATGGCCTTTTACAGGTTCTAGAGATTGTAATATCAATTCTAATTAGATTTATTGGTTATCCCGCTAAGTGAATTAGTGAAATAGTTCAATCCAATTTCGACAGCATTCCACCCTGCTCTGTCGAGATGCTGGGCGACCGCTTGTTGAGATATTTCCCTTTCAAACCAGGTTCTGGCAATCTTTTCTTGGGTGTATTCCAACAAAGCCCCAGATACTGCGTGCGCCTGTTTTTCTGTCCAATCTCTGGCAAGAGCATCTATTAATTTTAATATCACATCCAGTGCCCGATGGTTATTTGAAATCAATGATTGTGGAAAGGAAATTGTCATTCTATGAGTTCGCGAAAGGGACTCAAGCGCATCTCCGGACGAGCGAAATGCTTGGCCATCACCGCTCGAAATACTACCTTCAGGAATGAGATCTATTGATCCAACACCGATAGAGATCCTTGTGTCGACTCTCGTCGACTTCATCTTTCCCCGTAAGAATGCGCGAAAGAACAACCCTATTCTTAGTGATTGTGCAGGGTCAATGACCAACAACTGCCAGCTATCTCCACGGAATATTTCAACCCTTAGAGGCACCAATTGTTTGAAATGCTCCGTCAACTTATCGGAGGTATCCTTCAGAGCGGCGTGTAATTCTTTACGCTCAGCCGGCTTTAATTTGGATGAACCTACAATATCCCCAGTAATTACCGCGTAGATTTTGCCACTTTCAACTTTCATATCTAACTCTCAGATCAGTCTTATTAGATTACAAGTTATAACACTTGTAATAAACAATTACAAGCTTCGGGGCTTGTATTAATCGCCGCAATCCACCCTTAATGTGTCGCACAGGCGATACAGGGATCAAATGCGCGCACGACCCTCCCAACGGCACGCTCTAATTCCATATCCACCTGATCGGCGCTAATATAGCGCTTGGCGGCAACTCTTAGTGCCCGCTCAATAGCCAGCAAGTTGTGCGTCGTGGGGATGATGAATTTCGCCTCGGAGATCAGGCCATTCTTAATTACGTAGCGGTGGATTAGGGGACCTCGCGGCGCTTCAACCAGGCCGAAACCCTCCCCATCGCATGGTTTATAGGGCACATGTGTGTCTTCATGATCGAGCGACTCGGTCAAGATATCCATCGCCCTTTCGATTGAGTAAACCAGCTCAATGCCACGGCACAGGTCGAAGAGCAGGATCCCGTGCGCCGGTCGACCAAATGATTCATCGAATCGGTCTAAATACTCATCAGCGCACGGTGTACCCATTCGACTGGTCATATTGATGCGCGCCAGACTGTTAGCCCGGATCACCTGTCCCTGAAAGCTGGTGTATCCGGCGTAGCTGTATTCAGTCTCATTGAAGTCGAGGTAGTCCATGATGTGGCGGGCGGGAAAATTAACTCGAGTGACGCCGTCTGGGTACATCACGTGGATGACGTCGCCGCAGTAGTTGGGTAAATGGTCGCCAACGGCGGTCAGGTAATGTGCTGGCTCGTCATCACCCCAAGTGCCGATCCGATCCCGCAACTCTAAGGACATCTCCCAGTAATAGTCGAAGAGCTCGCAGGCGGTGGGAAGCGTGTTTTCCAGTTTGGCGTGCATTGCCTCGGCTTTCTCGATGTTGACGCCGCTAGTCAAACCGCCAACGACGGCCTTGATGGGGTGTATGAACTGGCCTCCAGCCAAGGTGATCAGGTCGGTGCCCGCTTTGCGCACCTGCAACGCCCGTAAACCGATTCCAGCTCGCGCATCTTTCGGAAGGTCATCTCCAGCAGCTTGGAGGATGCTGGGGACGCCGAGGCGGTCGGGCATGGTGAAGATAAATAGCGATGAGGCCTGGTTCTGTATGATCTGGCCGAGCAGGAGCAGCTCGCGCAGTTGCTTAGCCAGCGGCGGTATGCTTACGCCGTAAATCTCCTCCAACGCTTTAATCGAGGCGACGTGGTGGGCGGTTGAGCAAAC
>JAUVOZ010000168.1 GCA_030598885.1 Anaerolineae bacterium
ACGGGCGGACACGCAGGTCCGCCCCTACGGATGTGAGGTGAATGGTGCCGGATTAAGGGGGAGAACCGGTGTGGTACGCCCTATGATGTGGCGGGTTCATCAATTGGGGTTATAGGTAGGCTAACGATGAAGGTTGTCCCTTTTCCTTCATCGCTCTGAACACTGATCATTCCGCCGTAAGAATCAACCAACCGCTTAACGATGCTCAAACCCAATCCGGTACCTACGATCTGGGATCGTCGCGCATTGCTGGCACGGAAGAATTCATCCCATAGGTGAGGTAAGTCTTTGGCTGGGATACCGATGCCGGTGTCTGAAATGGTGATCACCGCATTACCGGTCTGCTGAGTGAGGTGCACCGTCAGTTCCCCGTCTGGGGGGGTGTATTTGACCGCGTTACCGATTAAGTTGGAGAAGATCTGGGCGACTCCCTCGGCGGAGGCACAGACAGTGAGCTTTGTATCTGGCACCTCGTAGTCCATCGAGATTTGCTTTTCACTGATCTCATGAGCTAGCTGATCGATACAATCTTCCAGGATCGGTTGAAGGTCGATTGGTTTGGGCGCCGTTTGAAAACCGGCTGTTTTGCTGGCAGCCAGGGCAAGCAGATCATTAATGAGTGTGGCAAGGAAGTCAAAACGTGCCTCAACCCGGGCTAGGATATCCCGCTGTTGAGGATTTAATTTTACCTTGCGTAGCTTGAGAAGGACCCTCAACAGGCTCTGTGCACCGCTGACCGGCGCCCGTAATTCATGGGTTATAGTGCGTACAAATTGGGCGCGCTCTTTGTCAGCTTGCTGAAGGGTCTCATGAGCAAGGGCATTCTCCAGTGCAACCGCACCCTGTTGGGCAATTGCCAGGACAAAGAGGGCATCACCGGCGGTGAAACGGTTCGGTTGGTCGGCATAGACACGCAGTACGCCTAGTGGACGACCACGACCGATAATGGGAGCGACCAAGATGCTGCCAATACCCTCTTTAAGCACTTGTTCTGGGTATTGAATACGGTGGTCAGTGGCAGTTTGCTTGACGATAACCACTTTTCCACCCAGGGCTTCCTGATCTAATGGACTGCGAGAGACATCGACCAGACCCTTAGTCTGGTATTCCTCACTCAGACCATGAGCTACAGCCATGTGCAGGTGCTCCCCGGTCTCATCCAGCAAACGGATCGACGCGCGCGAGGTTGCGAGTGCCTTAGCGGCGCTGATGGCTAGACGCTCCAGTACTTTTGGTAGGCTGAGTGTCGAAGATACGGTTTGGGTCGTTTCCAACAGAGCGGTAACCTGACGATCGTGTTCGCGCAGGCGGGTCATAACCAATGTCGCCAGGTAGACGATGGCAGATGCCGCCATAGTAAAGAATGCAATCTGCGCCATAGTGTAGATCAGGTCAAGCTGTAAGTCGGGAGGAAGTACTGGGATCACTGTGTAATGTGGTAAGATGGCCATCCGTTCCAGTACGGCGATAACCACTAATGCACCCACCCCTAGGGCTATGTAGATATACGGTGAAGGACTGGGCAATAGAATAGTGACACTGAGCATGTGGATTGCATAGATGGGGATCGCGGGACTGGAAACACCGCCAGTCAGGTGGAGAAAAACGGTCATACTCACCCAGTCGAGTGCCACCTGGAGCACCACGAAACGCTGAAGGCGTTGCAGATACAGATCAGGTTGTGGGGAGTAAATCTTCCGCGCCACCCAGACAAGGACAGCATTATAAGCCAGGATACATACCCCAACCGGGTATAGTACATGAGCGGGGAGGGGTAAATCTAATAAATGTACGCAGACGGCTGTTGCCACAAGCACCAGGATTCCTGCACCCCAGCGCATCTGGATCAGGCGGGTAGTGGCTTTGGCAATGTCTTCTGGCTCAGCACCCATAATGGGGCGGTTTGCAGGTGTTTGTTTGACCACGCTTGAAGTTATCCCTTCGATAAGCAGGATGTAAATTGTATGGAGATTATGCTCTGGCGGTCAACAGTTCTTTTACCTTCTGTGCCAGCAAGTCTGGTTCGAGCGGCTTCTCGATGAAGTCGTCAACTGGAAGGTAGTCCTCATCAGGTCCAAAGCGCAAGGGTGTGGTTGTGTGAATGGCGGTCAACATCAAAATTGGAATCTGACGATAGGGCGCATACTCCGATTCAGGGTCAGAGCTGCGTAGTGTGAGCGCCACTTGGAAACCTTCTGTGGCTGTATCCATCATTGCATCCAGCACAATCAAGTCGGGGTTTTCGGATTTCACCTTCTCTAGGCCTTCGTTTCCACTTCCTGCCTCAACAATTTCATAGCCGGCATCTTCCAGGCATAAGCGGAGCGCTAGCACCATATCAGGGTCGTCGTCAATGATCAGGATTTTTGCCATTGTTTCTGTATCCTTATTATGAAGGGCTACCCTCAACCCTGTTTAGTATCTCCAGAATTGCTGAGCAGACAGCCGGGATGGCTTCCTGCACCGGATTGCTCAACCCACTAGACCAGCCGATTGTTGACGGTTGAATGCCACATATCGTGATGTCGTCGGGCAGGATGCCCAGGGTATAACCCAGTTCTAAAGCTTCAGCTAAACCAGCAGAGTGTGCTGAAATCAGTTGATCAACGTCGTTTAGCTTAAGGAAAGCAATGTCGTTCAATACGAACTGTGCCCATGTGCCTGGCAGCAGACCCATTTCTGCTGCGTCTACAATAATAGCACGATGGTAACCTTGCAATAGCAACGAAGTGTCTACGCCGGGAGTTCCACCATCGATTAAATCCACCCCCTTTGGTAGCCGCGGATTAGTCTCCAGAGCGTTGATGATAGCTATCCCGACGCCGTCATCGCCGCGCAACGGATTGCCTAATGCTAAGACAATCGTTCTAGCCCGTCGATGGGCTTGCTGAACATCGGGAGGGGCGGCTTGGACCAGTTTAGACGAATTTAACATTGAGCATGTGTGTTGAGCAAGAGATGCATGGATCATAAGCCCTGACCAACATCTCCAAAGCCAAGGTAATGTCGGATTTCTTTTTATTCAGGATAGTCGGCACCAAAGCGTACATGTCAGCTTCAATGTTAGCCAGGTTTTGCGCGGTCGGAATGATGCAATTGGCGTTGACGACCAGACCGTCCTCGATGTAATAATGGTGAAATAGTGTGCCCCGGGGAGCCTCACAAGATCCTACTCCCTCGCCTGTTAGACGAGTTGGCGGCATGGGATCTTCCCAGGTCACCCCTCGATCGAGTAACAGGTCGATGAGGAGAATGGCTTCTTCCACACTGTGGACGATCTCGACCACTTGAGCTATAGATATCAGGTAGGGGTTGATACACGTAGGTTCTAAATTGAGAGCGGTGGCTGCTGCCTGTGCCCGGGGATGCAACTTGTCGTGGTTGATGTTGTAGCGAGCCAGCGCTCCTACCATATACTCTGGTCGCTGATTACGGGCGCGCTTGGCGGTGGAGTGTGGCACCATATACTCATTGGTCACTTGAAGGTACTTATCAAGTGACCAAACGCCACCGTCGCTGCTGACCACCTCGCCATCCATATAACAATACTCATCTTCCTTGCGCAGGGCAATGTATTCCGTTTCTCGATCAAAAGCGGGTAGGCTTAAGGATTGAAAGAGCTCAACGGTTGCGTCCACGTCGGTCCGTATAGCCTCCAGCCTGTGCCTCAACTGGTTCAGCTCATCTATGGTGGGGAAGTGAGTGAAACCACCAACGGTCATCGCAATTGGGTGAATGTGTCGCCCACACACAGTGGCGCATATATCTCCGGCCAGCTTTTTCATTCGCAGGGCACGCAGCACAACATCCGGAGAGCTCTTGGCAAGTGGGAAAACGCTACCCACGCCTAGCAGGTCAGGGGCAACCAGCATATAGATGTGCAAGAGATGGCTGTCGAGAATCTCGCCGTGAAGGTTGAGCTTTCGCAGCAATATAGTCTGCTCACTGAGTTCAACGCCCAGGGCTGTTTCTGTCGCCCGTAGCGATGTTGTGGCATGGACTACGGCGCAGATTCCACAAATACGTGAGGTTAGATGGGAAACCTCGCTGAACGGGCGGTCACGCAGCATGGCCTCGAAGAAACGAGGTGTCTCAACGATCTGTAGCTCACACTTTTTAAGTTCCCCGTTATGTACATC
>JAUVOZ010000164.1 GCA_030598885.1 Anaerolineae bacterium
AGTTTCGACTAAGATTTCGGCAACGTCACCATGTACAATTCCATGTTCACGACAAACGCGCAGCGCTGCGCTGATTGGTTGGTGGGTCAGGGCTTCAGTCGGGAACGCTTTATAGCTGCAGCGAGTTATCAGGAAGTCGCTTCCGAGACCAGCAAGTAGTTCATCCACACGCCAGGTTACGTTGGAAAGTACTTCGATTAAACCCTCCTTACCTTCGATCACCTCCGTCGGTCCGCTGAGTCCCTCCCGCGCCATCAGGGCTGCGTATACACCTGCTTGTGCGGCTAGCGGATCAGCAGTGTTCTTCATGTTGGTCAGGTGACCGGCGACAACGCCGCCCAGAGTGAAATGGCTGCTACCGCATATTCCCACGGCAGCCACAAGTTGATCGAGATCGAGACCGTACATTCGTCCCGCGACAAGTGGACTGACGAACTGGGTTAGGGATGCGTGATGCCAGCCGACTTCGCGTATGCCTGGCTCGGCAGCGTGGCACCAGCGCATCTCGAGTTCATAGGCTATCACGATCGCTACTAGCGCCTCACGCCCATTCATTCCATTAGCTTCACCCGTAGCGAGAGCTGTGCCGATGATATCGGATGGGTGGCTGGGATCTTGTTCCCAGTAGATATCGTTGTAGTCCAACGCGCGTATAAGCAGGCAATTCATCAGAGCTGCGTGAGGGGCATTGGTGCGCAATCCACTGCCGATTACCGTCGCTTCAGGTGTGCCGCCCAACTTCTTGATGAAGGCATGCATCGCTTGCATATCCTGGTTGCGGGTGGCGATAAGCGCGCAGCCCATGCTGTCTAACAGGAAGCGCTTGGCTTCATGGACTGCTTTCTGGGGGATGTCTTCGAATTGGAGCCCGTACGCGAACTCAGCCATTTGCTGACTGATGGACTTCATGTCTTCTTTCTCCGATCTTATCCGTTAGCTGATCACAATCGTGATACGATAGCCTGGGCCACGTCTATCGTCGAGCTATCTCCACCCAAGTCGTAAGTGCGGACTGTGCCCTCGGCGATCACTGCGGCGATGGCGGTCTCGAGAACGTGAGCCATCTCAATTTCTTCCAACCAATTTAGCATGAGTTTGGTAGCGAGCAACATCGCCGTCGGATTGACTTTAGACTGACCGGCATATTTAGGCGCCGAACCGTGGGTAGGCTCGAAAACGGCGAAGTCGTCTCCGATGTTGCCACTGGAGGCGAAACCCAGACCACCAACGAGCTGGGCTGACAGGTCTGAAACAATATCGCCGAACATATTGCTAGTCACTATCACTCCGTAATCATTCGGGTTCTTAAGCAGCCACATCATTTGGGCGTCAATATTGGTCTCCCAGAGCTCGATCTCGGGGTATTCCGCGGCCAACTTTCGTGCTTCCCGGGTCATCAAACCACTGGTTTCGCGCAGCACGTTTGGTTTCTCGACTAGGGTTACTGTCGGGTAGTCATGCTTACGGGCGTATTCAAAGGCTTGTCGGATGATGCGTCGGGCGCCCGTCTTGGTGATGACCCGCAGGCTGATGGCAATTTCATCACTTGGCACATCGTCGAAGCGCGCCATTCGGGGGTTGAATTGGGTGAGCGAGGCGCGTAAATCATCTGGGAGGGGGTGAAACTCGACCCCACTATAAAGACCCTCGGTGTTCTCACGGAAGACTACCAGATCGATGTCGTCTCGGTAATTGAGGGGGTTGCCGGGGTAGGCTTTGCAAGGGCGTAAGTTGGTATAGAGGTCGAATAATTGACGCAAGCCAACGATTGGGCTGCGGTAGGTGAGTCCTTTATTTTTTAATTCCGGTGCTAATTCTTGAGCCGCCTCGTCTTTAGGTTTGGAAGTAATCGCTCCAAAAAGTCCGCAGGTGCAAGTTTTCAGAATATCGATCGTACGTTGGGGCAAAGGATCGCCTTCCCGGCACCAAAATTCCCAGCCGATGTCAGCCGGGACATACTCCGCGTCGAGGTTTAACGCATCTAGCACAATCTTCGCTGCTTCCATGACGTCGACCCCGATGCCATCACCCGGCATCCATGCTATGCGATATTTAGCCATTTATGTGATCTCCTCATAAAGTAGATACTTGCTTATCGGCAAACGCTTGCCATCAAGCACAAGATCCGATTTACGAAAGGCTATCAGCAGGCTACGAAAGAACTAGGGAGAGAATTTGCCAACATAATTACTAAGTCGAACGTAAACCGGAATGTAGCCGATCATACAATAACCAGGAGTATTCATATAGAACCCGATGGCGTTAAAGAAATTCTCCACGATAGTTGTGCTGACAGCGCTGAACGTCTTGGAGAGGAAATTGAATGAAATCACTCAACTCCTCGCCGCTTGTCCAACAGCTTGCGGGTATAAGGAATCAGGCCTCCAGCTTCGAAGATCTTGATTACTGCTGCAGGAACTGGTTGGAAGGTGAATGTGCCGGCATCACAGTGAACCTCACCGGCGGCAACATCGATTTCGATCGTCTCGCCGTTGCCAATCGCATCCACCGCATCCGGGCAGATCAAGGCTGGGAGGGCGGCGTTGAGGCAATTACGGTAGTATATCCGGGCGAAGGATTTGGCTACGATGGCTCCCAAACCGCTTTGCTTAAGGCATGTCACAGCTTGTTCCCGCGAGGAGCCACAACCCCAATTCGTCCCGGCAACAATAATGTCGTTTGGTTGAACGCCATCTGCAAAGTGTGGGTCCAGATCTTCTAGCGCGTACTTGGGCATTTCAATTGGATCACTGATAGTGTAGGTATATTTACCGGGAAAGATCACGTCGGTATTTACGTTGTCGCCGTATTTCCAAACACGACCGCGGATTATGTTTATACCGTCCATTATTCCAGGTCCTTTGGGTGTGTAATCGCACCAGCCACAGCCGAGGCAGCGACGACCAATGGGTTGGCCAGGTAAATCTCGCTTTCTTTTGTGCCCATACGGCCACGGAAGTTGCGATTGGCGCTGCTGATGGTGACCTCACCGACGGCAGGTACGCCCATATGGTTACCCATGCATGGACCACAACCAGGACTTTCAACCACCGCACCCGCACTGAGGAAAGTCTCAATGTATCCTTTCCTTAGCGCCTCCTTATACACCTGCGACGAAGCTGGGATAACGATCATACGTGTACTATCGGCTATCTTTTTATCAGATAGAACGTGGGCTGCAGCAGCAAGGTCTTCCAGGCGACCATTAGTGCAGGTTCCGATAAACGCTTGATCGATGTGCGTACCAGCAATATCCGAAAGCGGTCTTACATTGTCCACAGTATGGGGACAGGCGATCATCGGTTCGATAGTCGATGCATCGTATTGCTTAACTATTGTGTAATCAGCGTCTGGATCTGGGTGGATCGGTTCATAAGCACGCTTAGCCCGCCCGTCGAGATAATCAAAGACTTTTTGATCTGGAGGGAGGTAGCTGCTCTTAGCTCCCATCTCGGCGGTCATGTTGGAGAGTACAGCTCGTTGGGACAAATTCAGAGCCTCTATCAATTCACCAAACCATTCGACAGACATATAGATAGCGCCATCAGCGCCTAGGTCGCCGATGACATGTAGAGCCAGATCTTTGGCCGTCACCCACGGGGGAAGCTCTCCGTGGACAGCGATCTTGACACTCTCCGGTACCCGCAGCCAAAGGTTACCAAGAGCCCAGATGGACGCCATTTCGCTGCGCCCGATTCCTGCGCCGAACGCGCCCATTACACCAGCGTGGGGTGTATGTGAGTCGGAGCCTAGCACTACCTCACCTGGTAAGGCCAGGCCCTCCTCGACCAGAACTTGGTGGCAGATGCCCCGCCCAATGTCAAAGAAGTATGGGATCCCTTGCTCGCGCACAAAATCCCGGATAACGCGGTGGTTCTCGGCGTGTTTGGTCGAGGGAGCCGGTGTGGCGTGGTCGAGGATGATGGCATGCATCTCCGGGTTGAACACCTTTTTCCCGCCCATTTTCTTGAAGATCCCAAGAATGGGTGCTGTATTGTCGTGGGAGAGCGCCACATCAGGAGTGATCTCTACAATCTCTCCGGGGATCACTCGCTTACGTCCGGCTTTCTTGGCCAGTATCTTCTCGGCAAATGTCTGACCCATTTCGTCTTACTCGATTCTTTTTCAGAAGTCAGTGATCAGTAGTCAGTGATCAGTATTCAGTAGTCAGTAGTCAGAGATCAGTAGTCAGTAATCAGACATCAGTAATCAGACATCAGTAATCAGACATCAGTA
>JAUVOZ010000021.1 GCA_030598885.1 Anaerolineae bacterium
GCAGATTGAGGTGAGTGAAGAATGAGCGATAAAAGACGCCGGCTGACCGGTGTGGTTACCAAGACCAAGCTAACTAAGACGGTGACTGTCAGAGTGGATCGGAGCTACCGCCATCCCCTGTATGGGAAGGTAATCCGAACTAGTAAGAAATACCTGGTCCACGATGAACTTGGTTGCCAACTTGGGGATAAGATTCAGATGGTAGAGAGCCGTCCCATATCAAAGAAAAAGCGATGGGTGGTCGAAACAATATTACATAGGGCGACCGAGGCTGAGGTAGCTACCAATGCAAGCGATGTGGTGGAAGAGCCTATGGTGGAGACGGAAGAATGATTCAGCAGGAAAGCCGTATCAAGGTTGCTGACAACACTGGTGGGCGTGAACTGCTGGTGATACGCGTCTTGGGTGGTTCAAGACGACGATATGGTCGAGTGGGTGATATCGTCGTGGCCACAGTCAAATCCGCCACCCCACATAACGCAGTGAGTAAGAGCGACATCGTCCGGGCGGTGATTGTACGAACGGCGAAAGAATATCGCCGGAGAGATGGCTCCTATATCCGCTTCGACGATAACGCGGCGGTGATTTTAGATACTGATGGGGTGAATCCAAGAGGAACCCGGATCTTCGGTCCAGTTGCTCGCGAACTGCGCGAGAAAGGTTTCACCAAAATCGTGTCACTGGCACCGGAAGTGCTGTAGGAGGCGAGGTAAGGTGAAAATCAAGCGGGGTGACACAGTGGAAGTGGTAAGCGGTCATGATAAGGGTCATCGGGGTGATGTGCTACGTGTTTCGCCCTCGGAAAAGCGTTTGGTTGTCCAGGGGGCGAACATGCGCAAGAAACACCAACGTCAGGTTCAGGCTGGCGGTCGTACGATGAACCCTGGGATCATTCAATTCGAGGCCCCGATCCATATTTCCAACGTGATGCTGGTCTGTCCAAAGTGCGACCAACCAGTGCGGGTGGGAATGTTGATGCAAGGGGACCAACGGCAGCGCGTTTGCAAGGGGTGTCAGGCACTTATCGACGCCTGATCATGGATGGAGTGTAGACGGGATGGCACATCATTTATTTGAACGCTATCAAAAGGAAGTCGTTACGACGATGATGAAGGATTTTAGTTTGGGGAACCCCATGCAGGTTCCACGTATCGAGAAAATCGTGGTGAATGTCGGCGTTGGCGAGGCGATCGATAATGCTAAAGCCCTCGACGCTGCGGTGGGAGATGTAATGACCATCACCGGACAGAAACCAATAGTAACCAAGGCTCGCAAGAGCATCGCCACCTACAAGCTGAGGGAAGGACGATCGATCGGGGTCAAAGTCACTTTGCGAGGGGAACGGATGTGGTCGTTCTTGGATAGGTTGATCAATGTTGCCTTGCCTCGAACGAGGGACTTCAGAGGGATTTCGCCTAACAGCTTTGATGGTCGCGGCAACTACACTCTCGGTATTGGTGAGCAATTAATCTTTCCGGAGATCGACTACGACAAAATCGACAAGATACGGGGTTTTGAGTTGACCATCGTGAATACCGCGCCGAATGATGAGCAAGGACGTCGTCTACTTGAACTGCTGGGGATGCCCTTTGGGAGAGGCGATCTGTATGGCTAAGACGTGTATGCCGATTCGAGAGACTCGTCGTAAATATAAGGTCCGAGAGCGGAACCGTTGCCGAATCTGTGGGCGGCCACGTGGTTATTATCGCCGCTTCCAGCTGTGCCGCATATGCCTCAGGGAACTTGCGCTTGAAGGTAAGATCCCTGGCTTGGTGAAATCGTCCTGGTAAAGAAGGAACCGGAGAAAGTGTAATGAGTGTATCTGACCCGATAGCCGATATGTTGACCCGGATTCGTAATGCCCTGATGGTAGGCCATCAAACAGTCTCGGTGCCAAGCTCCAAGATTAAGGTGGCTGTTGCCCACATCCTTGAACAGGAAGGCTTCATTGAGGGTTTTGGAGAAAGTCAGGTGGAGGGAAAACCCCATCGGACACTTCGTATTCAATTGAAATATGTCGGCGAGCGACGAGAACGACGACCGGTGATGAGTAGTGTGAGGCGTATCAGCCGCCCTGGCCGTCGCGTCTATGTTGGAAAACGTGAAATCCCTTGGGTACAATCGGGGATCGGCGTAGCCATCCTTTCAACTCCTAAAGGAGTGATGAGTGGAGTGCGCGCTCGACAATTAGGTGTGGGTGGTGAAGTACTCTGCGAGGTATGGTAAGTGGAACTTATTGGATACTGGCTGAACGACGACCGGATCAGTCCAGATTTTATTTGTACTGTTGGTCAGCTTTAACAGGAGGACAATGTGTCGAGAATAGGGCGCATGCCCGTGGTTTTACCCGATGGTGTGCAGGTTGATGTCGAGGGGGCACATGTGCGGGTAAAAGGCCCTAAAGGTGAACTAGAACGTGATTTCCGACCTGAAATGTCCATCACTCTGAAGGATGATGTTATCACTGTGGAACGTCCCTCAGATGCGCCGCAGATGCGAGCTCTGCATGGCCTGACCCGGGCGTTGCTGAACAACATGGTCTTGGGTGTCAGTCAGGGCTTTGAGAAAACACTTCAGATCGAAGGTGTTGGTTACCGACCGGAGATGGATGGTAATCAATTAGTGCTGCATTTGGGTTTTTCCCACCTTGTGCACGTAGACGCACCGCCGGGGATCGTTTTTGATATTGACACCCGCGCTAGGTTAATTAAGATACAGGGTATAGATAAGGAATTAGTTGGTCGGGTAGCAGCCGACATCCGTAAGATCCGACCTCCAGAGCCCTATAAGGGTAAAGGTATTCGTTACTTGGGTGAATATGTGCGCCGCAAAGCCGGTAAAGCGGGTAAGGTAACCTAACGATGGCGAAACAGACGCGAGAAGCAATGAGGAAGCGCCGCCATATCCGCGTGCGCAAGAAACTAACCGGAACAAAGGAGCGACCGCGCCTGAATGTATATCGGAGCTTGGCTCAGATTTATGTTCAAGTGATCGATGATAATGCCGGTCAAACGCTAACCTCTGCTTCAACCCTAGACCCCGAGGTCAAACCTCGGCTTGAAGGGCTGAACAAGACCGAACAAGCAAAGATTGTTGGAACTGTCATCGGCGAGCGCGCGGTGGCCAAAGGGGTGAAGCGAGTTGTTTTCGACCGTGGTGGTTATCGATTCCATGGTCGGGTAAAGGCTTTAGCTGAAGCCGCACGTGAAGCAGGACTGAAGTTCTAGCTGTCTACTGAACGGAAGGATTGTTCGTGCATTTGGTGTCGATGATGAAAGAGTTGCGTTCAACGTAGCTCATTGTTAGGTCCGAAGGGAGAACATTGAAGTGAGACGAAATTTCCGAAGCCAAAAAGATAGGGATGAGCTGGACGAACGAGTAATCGACATCTCCCGGGTAGCCAAGGTCGTCAAAGGCGGTCGTCGATTTGCCTTCCGGGTAACGGTGGTTGTGGGTGACAATCACGGTAAGGTGGGTCTTGGCATAGGTAAAGCCCGCGGCGTTCCGGATGCAATCCGTAAAGCCGCTGAGCGTGCCCGTAAAGATATGCATAAAATTCCACTGGTGGGTACAACCATCCCTCATGAGATATTTTCAAAGCACGGTGGGGCAAAGGTGTTGTTGAGGCCGGCCTCGCCGGGTACTGGGGTGATCGCTGGGGGAGGTGTGCGAGCTGTGTTGGAAGCAGCTGGCGTGCGCAATATCCTGACCAAGTCATTGGGTAGCGCCAATGTCTTAAATGTAGCTCAGGCTACAATTAAGGGTTTAAGACAGCTCAAACAAGTGGAAGTTGAGGCGGCTAACCGGGGGAAGGACCCCAAACATCTGATACCGTTCTGGGAGCGAAAACGCGATGGCTAAGCGGACAGCCAAGAAGAAAACCCTGCGCATTACTCTCGTACGCAGCCCGATCGGTTACTCTAAGCGACAGAAACGTACTGTCCGCGCCCTCGGTTTACGTCGAGTACATCATACCGTTGAACAAGTCGACAACGCTGCAGTGAGGGGGATGATTGCCAGGGTGAGCCATCTGGTGAAGTTAGAGGAGTGAATCAGCGATGAAGCTTCATGATCTTAAACCCCGAGCTGGGGCGACCAAGCATCGCAAACGTGTTGGCCGAGGTATTGCTGCTGGCCAGGGCAAGACTGCTGGCCGCGGCACTAAGGGCCAGGGCGCTCGTGCAGGTTCGGGTGGCAAGCTCCATCGTCAGGGCGGTAACCTGCCCTATTTCCGACGACTACCATTCAAGCGTGGCTTCACCAATTTCCGCCGGGTGACATGGAACGAAATCAACCTGGATCGGCTTGAAGAGTTTGATGCTGAAGTAGAAGTAACGCCGGAAAGCCTGATCAAGGCTGGGCTGGTACGCAACCTACGCAACCCAGTGGTGCTGCTCGGGCGGGGTGAGGTTTCTACGCCACTCAAAGTACGCTTGCATCGGGTCAGTCACAGTGCCCGGGCTAAGATCGAGGCTGCTGGGGGTACGGTGGAGATTATCGACCGATGAGGATGGCTCCGGAACCCGAAGGGAGCTTAAAATGAAACGCTCTGCATGGCGATTTTTATTTATTTCAACCGATATTCGTAACCGGTTGCTGATCTCTGTTGGCTTGCTGGTGATCTATCGATTCGTCGCCCATGTACCCGTTCCGGGTGTAAATCGTGAGGCTATTGCCGGGGTTCTTGGTGGTCAGGGCCAGACGCTATTCGGTTTGCTGGATCTGCTCTCGGGGGGGACGGTGTCGAATTTCTCTGTACTGGCAATGGGTGTCTATCCGTACATCACAGCTCAGATTATCCTCCAATTGTTGGTACCGATCATCCCAGCCTTGCAGCGACGAATGGATGATGATCCTCGAGAGGCTCGCAAGTGGCAGGAGAAATGGACCTATTACCTCGCAGTCCCCATGGCGGCATTGAATGCAGTGGGTCAGATCCGTCTCTTTCAACAATACGCCAGTGGCCAAGGTCCTGATGTCTTGAACTACCAACTGGGTTTTAATTTAGAAACGTTCACCACCCTTCTGACGATGACCGCCGGCACGATGTTCGCCATTTGGATGGGTGAATTGATTTCGGAGTACGGCATCCGCAACCAGGGTTTGTCGCTGATCATCTTCGCCGGGATTGTATCCCGTATTCCATCCAACTTGGGGCGAATCTTGATGGATCAGCAGCAAGCCGGATCGCTGCTGGTCTTCGTCTTACTGATCATGGTCCTCACAATCTTCGCCATCGTATTCGTTCAGGAAGGTCGTCGGAACGTGCCGGTGATGTATCCTGGTCGGCGGGTTGGGCACCGGATGTCCATGCCGGTCAAGGGGAAATTACCGTTGATGGTCAACATGGCTGGCATGATCCCCCTCATTTTCGCCCAATCCCTCCTAACTTTTCCGGCGGTGTTGGCGCAATTCTTCATTGGCTCCACCAACGCTACAGTGCAGAATATCGCTATCTGGCTGCAAAGGACTTTTGGTGGGATCAGTAGCACCTATTGGGTATTGTATTTTCTGATGGTGGTGGGCTTCACTTTCTTTTATACTGATGTCTTATTCGGCCAACAGAACTACGGGGAAAACCTGAAACGTTCAGGTGCGCAGGTTCCTGGGGTGACCAAAGGGGTGGCGACCCAGCGCTACCTGACCCGGGTGCTGCGGCGCATCACCTTTCCCGGAGCGGTTTTCCTGGGAATTGTAGCTGTGACGCCTTTCTTGGTTGGACTTATCTGGCCAGTAGGAGGATCGAACACTGGGTTGTTACTGGTTTCATCATCTGGTTTGCTGATCGTGGTTGGCGTGATCCGCGATGTATATCGCTCGATAGAGGCTGAACTCAAGCTGCGTGGCTATGACCAAGCTTTGTTGGTCCGCTAAGCAGGAAGGTTGATGTCGGTCTATCTCGTGCTCTTGGGCGCACCGGGTGCAGGAAAGGGAACCCAGGCCAAACACCTGATGGAGGCTTTGAGCCTACCGCACATCTCGAGCGGGAACATCTTCCGCGAGAACCTTAATAAACAAACCGAATTAGGAAAGTTGGCTCAGACATTTATCTCTGATGGGCAGTTGGTACCCGACGATGTGACTATCGCCATGATCCGGGAGCGGCTTGAACAGGATGACTGCACTATGGGTGCAATGTTGGATGGTTTCCCGCGCACCCCGACCCAGGCTGAAGCCTTGGACGTCATCTTGGCGGATCTGGGTGGCGAATTGGATGCAGTTTTATACATCAAGGTGACTCAGGAGATCTTAGTCCGTAGGTTATCAGGCCGTTGGATGTGCCGAGCGGCGGGTCATGTTTTTCATGATGAGTTCAATCCGCCACTCGTTCCAGGTGTGTGCGATTACGATGGATCAGAGCTATACCAACGGGATGACGATCGTGCGGAGACCGTTGCTGAGCGCATCCGGGTTTATATCAATCAGACAGCTCCTCTTATCGATTACTATCGCCAGCGTGGTTTGCTGGTGGAGGTAGACGGCGACCAATCGATTGAGGCTGTTGCCGATACTCTGATGGCTGCCTTGCCAGAAGGAGCGGTTCAGTGACCTGGCGCCGTGGAGTGGTGATCAAGAGCGAACGCGAATTGGAGCTGATGCGTGAAGCAGGACGGATCAACGCCCGTGCGTTGGCTGCTGCGGTATCGGTAGTTCGACCCGGAGTTACGACAGCCGAGATCGATGCTGCTGCTACAGAGGTGCTCGGTAAACACGGTGCTCAATCGGCTTTCTTAGGCTATCCTGGGCCGTACCCTTTTCCAGCGGCGACCACTGTGAGTGTAAACGATGAGCTGGTGCATGGCATTCCCAGCGGGCGGCGTTTGAAGGAAGGAGACATCGTCAGCGTTGACTGCGGATCGGTGGTTGAGGGCTTCGTTGCAGATTCTGCTTTGACAGTAGGGGTGGGCGAGATTTCGCTAGAAGCTCAGCGTTTGATCGACGTAACTCAGCAGGCGCTTTTTGCTTGCATCGCAAAGATGCTCGTCGGTAATCGGACAGGTGATCTCTCGGCCGCCATCCAAGGCTACGTCGAGCAACATGGGTACAATGTCGTGCGGGAATATACCAGCCATGGTGTTGGACGCAATATGCACGAGGATCCGCAGGTGCCTAACTATGGCCAAGCTGGGAAAGGGATGCCGCTCAGGGTGGGAATGACTATTGCACTTGAACCCATGGTGCTATCTGGTGGTCCGGAAACCCGTATACTGGAGGATCAGTGGACGGTCGCCTCGCGAGACGGGCAACTGACGGCTCACTTTGAGCACTCAGTGGCGGTGACCCCAAACGCCCCGTGGGTGCTCACGACTCTGGACGATGGACTAGACGAAGGAATTCTGTTCCGTTATAATCAATACTTTGCGGGTCAAGTGTATCCAGTTATCTAGTAAAGAGGTTGATGACCATGAAAGTTTCCTCCTCAGTTCGCAAGCGCTGTCCAAAATGTAAGATTGTCCGGCGGCGGGGAAAAGTATTCGTAATATGTGAAAACCCGCGTCATAAACAACGACAAGGATAAGCAAATGCCACGTATTGAAGGTGTTGATTTACCACGTAACAAGCGAGCGGAAATTGGGTTGACCTACATCCATGGGATTGGTCGCACTACTGCGCGCAAGGCGCTTCTCGCCGCTGGTGTGAGCCCAGATCGTCGGTTGCGTGACTTGACTGAGGAAGAAATCACTTCGCTACGTGATTTCATCGCACAGAATCTGACTGTCGAGGGCGACTTGCGGCGTGAAGTGCAAATGAACATCAAACGTCTAGTGGAGATCGGTTGCTACCGCGGTCTACGCCACAGGCGGGGTTTGCCGGTGCGGGGTCAACGAACCCGTACCAATGCCCGCACTCGCAAAGGGCCGAAGAAGACCGTCGCTGGTCGTGGACGACGGCGTAGTACGAAGAAGAAGTAGGACGGGCAGCCGAAGTCAGCTGACACCGGGTGACGTAGGGGTCTCCTTCCACTCACGCGGCTGAAGTCTCCCGGGAAGCTGTAGGCTAACTGCGTTACTGGCGAGAGCAGAAAGGACAGGCAAGAATTTATGGCAACCAGAGGATCGGGTTCGAAACGGATAGGTTCACGCACGACCAAGCGGACGCTGTCGCACGGTCAGGCACACATCCATTCCACCTTCAATAATACGATCATCACCATTACCGATTCGCAGGGCAATGTAGCAGTCTCAGCCAGCGCTGGATCTGCTGGCTTCAAAGGTTCGCGTAAGAGTACACCTTATGCCGCGCGGCTGGCGGCACAGCAGGCCATCAAAGGAGCCAGGGCCCTTGGGCTGCAAGAAGTGGATTTGCTGGTGAGAGGACCAGGGCCTGGTCGGGAAGCGGCCATTCGAGCGATTCAAGCCTCCGAAGTGCGCGTGCGTTCGATAACCGATGTCACTCCGATTCCACATAATGGCTGCCGACCACCAAAGAAACGCCGCGTTTGATCAATGGAAGGATTATGATGGCGAAGTATACCGGACCAGTTTGTAAACTATGTCGACGGGAAGGTGAGAAACTCTTCCTTAAAGGACAACGATGCTTTACGCCCAAATGTGCATTTGTACGTCGGGGTTATCCGCCTGGCGAGCACGGGCGTGAGGCTCAATACCGCCGCCGTCGGGTATCAGACTATCAGCGGCAGCTACGCGAGAAGCAGAAGACACGTCGTATCTATGGAGTGACAGAGCGACAGTTCCGCCGCTATTATCGGTCAGCGGTTAAGAAACGGGGACTTACCGGCGCGAATCTGCTCCAGATGCTTGAACGCCGATTGGATAACGTCGTCTATCGACTCGGCTACGCTGAGAGCCGAGCACAAGCAAGGCTACTTGTGGCCCATGGACATTTTGATGTTAACGGTCGACGAACTGACATTTCCTCGATGCTTGTCCGGTCAGGTGATCAAATTGAAGTCCGAGAGGGCTCGAGGAAGCGTACTTATTTCAAAGACCTCCCTTCTGTAGCCGAGGCTCGAACCCTGCCTCGTTGGCTGGAGCGCGACCTGACGACCCTCAGCGGCAACGTACTGCAGATGCCTGAGCGCAGGGATATTGATGCTACTCTGAACGAGCAGTTGATCATCGAGTATTATTCGCGCTGATGGTGACTATTGCTTTGTCAAAGGATGGTCAACGGTATCATTGAGGATAAACAAAGCACAAGGTTGGAATTGATAGGTTGCTCTCGGGTGAGTGAATGTACACACAATCGATCTCGCCCATATCAAGATCAGTCGCAGACGACCAACGAGGGTAGCCTGCTAGGGCACGGCCCAAGGGCCGTGAATCACGGAGGGATAAAGTGGCTGTATCCATGAACATGGTCATGCCCAAGATCGAGCGGGAAGCTGTTGCTCGTAACTATGGTAAGTTCATCATCAGTCCGCTTGAAAGTGGCTATGGCATTACCATTGGAAACACGCTGCGGCGGGTGCTCCTTTCATCTCTGGAGGGCGTCGCGGTTACTTCGATCCGGGTCACCGATGTTCCACATGAGTTTTCAAACATTCCTGGGGTTCGTGAGGATGTTCTCCAGCTCATGTTAAACATAAAGAGGCTTCGCCTAATTCTGCAGGATGGGGATTCGGCTCGATTACGGCTTGAGGTGCAGGGTGAAGGCGTAGTAACCGCAGCTGACATAATCGCGCCAGCTGAGGTGGAAATCGTCAATCCAGAGCTTTATTTATTCACGGTTGATGATGATAAAGCTCACTTGGAAATCGAGATGAACGCCCAAGCCGGACGTGGCTACTCGCCTTCAGATGAACGGGGTCGGTTGCCAATAGGCGAGCTCCCAACCGATGCCATATTCAGTCCAGTTCGCCGAGTGAATTTCGAAGTCGGGCGGGCGCGCGTTGGGCAGGACACCAGTTTTGATAGCTTGATGATTGAGATCTGGACCGACGGCACGGTCAAGCCCGAAGAGGCACTCAGTAAGAGCGCTCAGATCTTGATGGCCCATCTACGCGACATTTCTGGTGTGACCGAAGAGACCTTAATGATGGCTGCGGCTGAGGAAGAAGAACCAGGGTTGGCGGATGAGGTATATGAAATCCCGATTGAGAATCTTGACCTCTCGGTACGTGTCTTCAACTCACTCAAACGGACTGGGATTACCAATGTGGGTGAGATTATCGATATGTTGGAGCGGGGCTCAGATGCGATGCTCTCTATTCGAAATTTCGGTGAGAAAAGCCTTCAAGAGTTGAAGGAGCGATTACAGGAAAAGGGTTACCTGCAGGATGAGGAAGAGACGGTAGTTGAGGAGGAGTGAAGGTAATGCGGCACCGAGTAGCAGGACGCCGGTTAAATCGATCTTCAGGACATCGTAAAGCTTTACGGCGCAATCTAATTACTGAGCTATTCCGTCATGAGCGCATTCGAACCACGCAGGCGAAGGCTTCCGCTGTTCGTGGTGCGGCCGAGAAGCTGATCACCAGCGCCAAGCGAAGTAACGCTGCAGGGGATGAAGCGAAAATCGTCCACGCTCGCCGATTGGCAAAAAACCGCCTCAGCGATCCGGAGATGGTTAAGAAGCTCTTTGATGAAATCGCGCCACGTTATACCGACCGACCGGGAGGTTACACTCGGATCCTCAAGCTTGGCCCGCGAGCAGGCGACGCGGCCGAGATGGTGTTGCTTGAGTTGGTGGAAGAGTAAGCCAGGCGAGCGCCCTAGGGAGCACGCCGATGGAACTTTATAAATCGATCATCGCATACGACGGTACAGAGTTCCGGGGATTTCAGCGACAAGCACAGGGCATACGAACTGTGCAGGCTGTGGTCGAGGACGCTCTGCGAAATGTGGGTTGGCAAGAGCGTTCGATCATGGCTGCTGGTCGGACCGACGCTGGTGTTCATGCCCGAGGGCAAGTGATCGCTTTCGAGCTAGCATGGCAGCACGAAGCTATTCGTCTTACACAGGCGCTTAACGCCAATCTGCCGTCAGACGTGGCCGTGCGCCTTACCAATGTCGCTCCGCCAGGTTTTCACCCCCGGTTTTCAGCCAAGCGACGCTGTTATCGCTACACGCTGATTACTTCGCCTGTTCGCGACCCGCTGGGTGAACGTTACGCATGGCGCATCTGGCCTGAACCCAAACTGGATGCGATGGAAGCGGCTGCGGCCACCCTGGTAGGTCGTTGGGATTTCGTTGCTTTTGGGCGAGCGCCTATTCCAGATGGGCATACAGTGCGCCAGGTTTTTCGGGCTCACTGGCGGCAGGAGCGGGAAGTCCTGGTTTTCGAGATTGAAGCCGACGCCTTCCTGTATCACATGGTTCGTCGTCTGGTGGCGGCCATGCTAGATGTGGGGGCAGGTCGCCTGAGCGCTCATGATCTCCAGGTTTTGCTCGAGGATCCCGAGCTTCGCTGGGAGGGGCAGATCGCTGCGGCTCAAGGTCTATGTCTTGAAGCTGTTAGTTACGATGAGTGAAAGTAGGAGTGGTAAACGTGCAGAAGACGTATTATCCCAAACCTGGTGATATCACCCATGATTGGTATGTGATTGATGCTGCCGGCCAGAATCTGGGTCGGTTGGCTACCCGGGTGGCGCGCATCCTTCTCGGTAAGGATAAACCGCAATTCACCCCCGGGGTGGACCTTGGCGATTTCGTGATTGTCATCAACGCCGGAAAGGTCGCGGTCACCGGAAAGAAGCTCGACAATAAATTTTACTATCGCCATTCGGGTTATCCTGGAGGGTTGAAAAAGATTAGCCTGCGCAACCAACTGGCGAAATACCCCGACCGGGTGATCCGGGCTGCTGTTTGGGGCATGCTCCCCCACAACCGTTACGGCCGCAAGATTCTGAAGAAGCTAAAGATCTACCCAAGTTCGGAGCACCCGCACGCCGCCCAGAAACCTAAACAACTAGTATTAGGTGGGTAATCGAAGGAACGATTTGGATCGAAGATTAAGTAATCATTCTTGATTGTGACTAATAAACCCACCCTCCCGCAGGTTATGAGAGAGAGCATGTGTGGGTTTGAATATCCGATCGAAACGCGATTCTTTATCAAAACAACATTAAAATCTGCGAGAGGATGAGCAGTAACTCGCGATATAATAATAACAGGAAGGTAATAATGTCTGTTCAGTACTATGAAGGCATCGGTCGCCGTAAGACCAGCAGCGCTCGTGTGCGGATTATGACCGGCACCGGCCAATACATCATCAATGATAAGCAGGCGGAAGCCTATTTTCCCCGGCTTATGGACATGAAAAAAATCGTGGCTCCGCTACTTGCGGCTGAAATGGAGGATCGATTCGACATCTCGGTGAAGGTGAAAGGTGGTGGTATCACCGGACAGGCGGGTGCCGTGTGCCACGGTTTAGCCCGGGCGTTGGTGAAGATGGATCCGGAGTTACGACCTGTGATGCGTGCCGGCGGTTTACTGACCCGTGATTCACGGATGAAGGAACGCAAGAAACCCGGTCTTAAACGAGCCCGTAAGGCGCCGACCTACACCAAGCGTTAACTGAGTTGAAGGACAATGGATGAACCGGTCGGGGAACAACAAGTTCCCCGACCGTTGTATTTCTCCCGGAGGAACTTGTGGCTACAGGAATCACGATCGTTGGCTTGGGTCCAGGCGACCCATCACTGCTCACCCGTGAGGCGTGGCAGGTGCTCTCAAAGGTCGAGGAGATCTACCTTCGCACAGGTGACCATCCAGTTGTCGAGCACCTCCCGTCAGGATTGGCGTTGCAGACGTTCGATTCTCTCTACATGGAACTGGATGATTTTGAGGCGGTCTATAGCGCGATCGTGGCGAAGTTGCTCGATTTAGCCAATCGTCCAGATGGGGTCGTTTACGCTGTACCAGGGGACCCGACAGTTGGGGAAGCGACGGTGAAGACCTTACACCAGACCGCGGCTGAAGCCGGGCTGTCGTTCAAGATTATTCACGGAATCAGCTTCGTCGAACCGTGTCTGGCATTGGTCGGGATCGACGCGCTGGATGGTCTGCATATCGCTGATGCTCTCGAACTAGCAACCGGGCACCATCCGCCCTTCTCACCGGATTCACCAGTCCTGATTGGTCAACTGTACTCGCGTTTGGTAGCAGCGGATGTCAAGCTCACCCTGATGAATCAATACCCTGACGACCACCCGGTTCAACTGATCCATGCCGCCGGGACACCGGAAGCTAAGGTTGAAGCACTTCCACTGCACGCTGTCGATCGCAGTCCACATATTGGGGGCATGACGGCGCTATACCTGCCCCCGCTCCCAACGGAATCAGCCTTTGAGAGTTTCCAACAGACGGTGGCTCACTTACGAGCGCCTGACGGCTGTCCCTGGGACCGTGAACAAACCCATCAGACCTTGCGAACGAATCTCTTGGAAGAGACATATGAAGCCCTCCAGGCGATCGACGTGGAGGACATGCTTGCCCTGCGGGAGGAGTTGGGTGACCTACTGCTCCAGATCGTTCTACATACGCAGATCGCCACAGAGGAGGGCGATTTCTCCATGGCGGAGGTGATCGCTGGGATCCAGGCCAAGATCATTCGCCGTCATCCTCACGTCTTCGGTGATGTAAGTGCGGTCAGCGTGGACCATGTCCTCCACAATTGGGAGGCACTCAAGGCGACTGAACGCCAGGCCGAGGGAACTGGGAAGGGGATCCTGGATGGGGTTCCCCTTGGCTTACCGGCTTTGTCCCAGGCGGCTGAGATTCAGGAGCGCGTAGTGCGGGTCGGCTTTGATTGGCCTGATATTGACGGCGTCCAGGCGAAGATTGCCGAGGAGCTAGAGGAGGTGCAGCAGGCAGCAGATCCTAAAGAGCGAGCTTCCGAAATGGGGGATCTCCTGTTCGCGGTTGTGAACTATGCTCGTTGGCTAGGCGTGGACCCTGAAGCCGCTTTACGGGAGGCGAACCTTCGCTTCCGCCGTCGCTTCAGTCATCTGGAGGCTGTGGCCAAGGCTGAAGGTCGTGACTTAGCCAGGATGACATTGGAGGAAATGGATGCCCTGTGGGAGGAAGCTAAGGGGAGGGAGGATTGATGTTGTTGGGGGATTTCATAGATCAGACGTGACTACTCAGCCTACCCTTCCGCAGGTTATGACTGAGAGCATTTATTGGTTTGAATATCCGGTCGAGACGCGATTTTATGTCAAAACAACATCTAAACCTGCGGGAGGGTGAGTTACGATCAGACACCCTATCATTCCCAGATCTACTTCATCAATACTTCGGCCACACCCTGAACCCCTCGGCGGAGCTTGTCCTGAGCCCCTCGACACAGCTCGGGACCTTCGGCAAAGGTCGAAGGGGCAAACTCATAGAATGACCGCTCTGAAAAAAGCCCACACCCATTCCTTGGGCAATTAGGCCTATGTGGGCAAATCCCTAATTCATCTTAGTTCTACGATATATCTTCCTCCTTCATCCTCGGCCACGATGTGTAGGAAATAGAGCCCTGGAGCCAATTCGCGTTCGCTGAAATCGATGGTGTCGCGTTCTCCAGAGAAGACTATTATCTCGTCGGTGACCGCTTTCTGACCAGCATCGAAGAGAGCGAGCTCGAACCAAAAAACAGTATCTACATCAGCGGAAAACTCAAGGACGGTATCGGAAACGGCTTCGAATTGATAGAAATCCTCCTGGTCAAAGTCGCCTGCTTGCCCGAAATACTCACCCTTTTCAATAGGGGTAGCTGTATCAAAGTCGTCTCCAGCGTCGACTCCTGCCCCACTATCATCTTGCATCTCCAGCATCAACTCAATAGTGTAACTGCCCTTATAGTCCTCCCAAGGACTTTCAATTGCCAGGTAGTAGGCGCCGCCCGAGGAGTTGTTCATCAAGCGGATGTCTGTGACCTCATCAGTACACCCGGTCTCGCTGATCTCCTTCTGCTTTGGGTCTAACAGTTTGACGTCGAAGCAATCCCCCTCTATGCCTATGAATTCCACCTTCATAATCCCGCTGTTAGGGACCTCAAACTGATAATAATCCACTTGGTCATAGCCACCAATTTCCCCAGAGTATTTACCCTGTTCAATCGCGGTAGCTGTATCGAAGTCGTCTCCGGCATCGCCTCCCGCTCCGCTATCGTCTTGCATCTCCAATATCAACTCGATTGTGTAGCTGCCCTCATAGTCCTCCCAGGGCCCTACAACTGCCAGGTAATATGTGCCGCCTGAGGAGTTGTTCATAAAGCGAATGTCGGTGACCTCACCGGCGCATCCGAACTCACCGATTTCCTTCTGCTTTGGGTCAAACATTTTGACGTCGAAGCAATCCCCATCCAAGCCTGCGAATTCTACCTTTAAAATCACACCATTAGGGACCTCAAACCGATAGAAGTCTTCATCACCTGCCCCCAGAGCTCCTTGTGTGATGCCTGTTTCTATTGGCATTGCCTCATCAAAGGTATTGTTAGGTTCAGTCTCGCCTTCTCCAGAGATACCAACAGCAACCACCTCTGGTTTTGGAGTGGCCACCTCCTCGACAGGTGCCGCTGGGGCAGCCTCTTCCACTGGCGCGGCCTTGGACCCACAAGCCATTATGGAGAGGATTATTCCCATCATTGCCATCAAAAGGTACAGCTGTTTTCTGTTCATCGTAGAAAACCTCCTCATTTATTATATTAGGGGAAGGCGAATAGACCCTTCTATATTGATGCCGGTGTCATATTCTATTTCCATAATCGATAACATGCCACCTGTGGAATTTTCTCGATCGATTATGCTGATAGCTTCTTCTGTCGTCGGGCGGAGATCACCTCGAACGACCTCCCCTGGCCTGTCCGCTTAGGAGATGATTCGCGTGGTGTCTCAAGCTTCGGGTTCGATTTTCCGGAATTTGCAGAACTTTTCGTCTTGCTCTGCTAGAGAGAATATGCTGGTCTCAATTAGAGAGGTGATTTGTAGGTCGCTAACTCGATGGTTGAGATACTGGCTTACTCGGAACACAACATCTAAAAAAATGCATAGCCTGCCGTTCGTCCCGCGAGCTAAGCGAGACGGGACCGTTCGTCCCGCGCCGCAGGTACCCGAAGGGTGCAGACGGGATCACTGAATACTGATTACTGATTACTGGCTACTGAATTAGTAACCGGCAACCTCACCGTAAAGGTGCTCCCCTTCCCCGGCACGCCGTCGCTCTCAACCTCAATACTCCCCCCATTAGCCTCTACCAGGTTTTTCGAAGTCACCAATCCAAGTCCGATGCCCTCCTTCTTTGTGGTGAACAACGGTTCAAATAGTTTCTTCATATCCTCCTCAGATATGCCGCAGCCGGTATCCGTTATTGAGAGAGCTACCCACTTAGACCTCGGAGGTTTTCCGGAAACCTCCGAGGTTTTAATCGCGTGCGCGCTTACCGTCAGCTTGCCTCCCTTAGACATCGCCTGGTAGGCATTGGTCACTAGATTGTTCAGTATGAGACCGATATGTTGGGGATCGACATATATCAGCGGGACATCATCATGGATCTCGATCCTGATGTTCACACCCTCGGGTGGAGGGTGCCTTTCCAAGACCTGAGCAACCAGCTCAGATACCTCCGTATTCCTTCGATCGGGCCCCCTCGTGCGTGAGAAGTCCAACAGATCAGAGACAATCTTGGTGGATTCACAAACCGCCCAATCGATCATTTGTAGGGCTTCCCTGCCTGCATCATCCTCTTCGACAATGTCGGTGTAAAGGGCGTGCAGCGCATTGGCAATCACCGATAGAGGGTTGCGTAACTCGTGCGCAACCCCACCCGCCATTTGACCTAACACAGCCAGCTTCTCCTTGCGAACCAGTTGCTCTTGGGCCTCCCGCAGCTCTCTGGTGCGTTCCTCCACTATCTCTTCGAGCCTCTCGGAGTACATTTTAAGCGCCTCTTCCGCCCGTTGCTTTGCCTCGGCTAACTGCTGCTGACGGAGCACCTGCTCGATCACAGTTGGCAGTAATTCTAGAAACCTTCCTTCTACATCCTTGACGACGTAGTCACCGGCGCCAAGTTTCATGGCTTCGACTGCGATCTGCTCATTCCCAGTGCCGGTGATCATGATTGTCGGAGGCAGTTGCCCTCGAAAAGCTAAAGTGCGTATCACTTCCAACCCATCGTATACTGGCAGGTTGTGATCCACGGCTATCACATCATAGGAGCCGGCGTTGTACATGTTCAAGCCTTCTTCACCGTCACGGGCCAGATCAACTACGTAACCCGCCCGTTTCAGTTTCTTTTCAAAGAGACGGGCTATGCCGGGATCGTCCTCCATGTACAGAATTCGGATTGGTTTGGACTCAGCCATTACACTTATTCTCCGTTCGGTATGGTGACAATCGACAGGAACAGACCAAGTTTGTGGATCGCTTCGGAAAACTTCTCATAATCCACTGGCTTGGTTATGTAGACGCTGCAGCCCAGTTCATAGCATCGGGACACTTCGCGGAGGTCATCGGTGGTGGTCAGGATGATGACCGGAATATGCTTTGTGTGTTCATCCGCTTTCATACGCTGAAGCACATGGTAACCATCGAGGACTGGCAGGTTGAGA
>JAUVOZ010000017.1 GCA_030598885.1 Anaerolineae bacterium
AGGCTCCGCACGGCTCGCCATAAAGGCAATAATTCTGCTGCCAGAGCTTCGTCGACTACCAATTCCGTCTCCTCGAGCAGCAACGTACCCGAAGCCAGTTGACCCTGGATAGAGAGGGCATCATCGTAATCGTCTCGTAGACGGACCTCTTGTGATGTTTCAGCAGAGACCTGCATATCACGTAATGTGTCGCTGTTTGTGGTCCCACACCCCACCAGCGTCATGATCACCAGCAAGCCGATTAAAACACGCCATATTTTTCTCATATTATTCTCCTTTTACACCAACCATCTTTTCATCATCCATTGGATCATCACGGCAAAAGATCCCACTGGATAACCGCTGAACATCATTTGTGAGTTTAGGTCGATTGAGAGATGCCGGAACCGAACCCTTATTCATGTCGCAAGGCCTCAATCGGATCAAGCTGGGCGGCCTTGTTCGCCGGGTAAAAGCCAAAGAAGATGCCTACAACTGCGGCCGAGGTGAAAGCCAATAGAATCGATGAGAACACAATCACCGTACGCATGTCGCTGACATATCCGAAGATCCACGACCCACTGACGCCAGCCAAGACACCGATAAAACCGCCGCCCAAACTCAGCAGCACAGCTTCAGTCAGGAACTGCCAGCGGATGTCATCTGGTGTGGCCCCAACCGATTGACGGATGCCGATCTCGCGAGTCCGTTCGGTCACGCTGACCAGCATGATGTTCATGATGCCGATGCCCCCGACGATCAAAGACACGCCGGCAACCCACGCTAGCAGGTTGCGGAAAGCAGCCGTTGTCGCCTCCTGGGTTTGGATGATGTCTTGTTGCGTTGTCACATTGAAGTCAGCTTCCTCCAGTGATACATCATGTCGTTTTGCGAGAAGGAACGAGATCTGTTGGATGACGCTCTCCATCACTTCTGGGCTTTCGATCTCCACATAGATCACCCGTACCCGATCTCCTATGAACCGAGCGAATTGGCTCGGGGTGAACTTCTGAAAGACGACCGAGATGGGAATGTAGAGCTGAGAGTCAAAATCGACGCCGCTCACCATCCCTCTTTCAGCAAAGACACCAATCACTGTTAACTTCGTGGTGTCTACTGTGACCGTCTGGCCAATGGGGTCAGCGTCGCCGAAGAGCTCCTCCGCCAGGGCGGAACCGAGGACAACAACCTTTTGTGTCCGATCTACTTCTCGTTGGTTAAAGTAGCGACCCTCGTCGATTTCCATGTCTCGCACGGAAGGAAAATCCGCGGTGGTACCCAGGATCGTCACTCCCTCTAGTATGACATTCCCAGCCTTAACCGTCTCGGAGGAGGATTGCTCGACAACCACGGCTGCTACACCATTGACCTCCTCAGCGATGGCAAAGGCGTCTTCGTATACCAGCCCTCCGGAGGGCATCCCCATCCCCTCCCGGGCACCGCCTCGACTGAAGCTAGTAGTGACGTACACCAGATTCGAGCCTAAGCCAGTGATTTGTTCTTCGATCGAGGCTTCCGTACCTGAACTGATGGAGACCATGATGATCACCGAGGCGACGCCGATGATGATGCCCAGCATGGTCAGAAGCGAGCGCATCTTGCTGCTACTAATGCTCTCCCATGCGAGAAGAAGGAGTTCAGTGAGATTCATGTCGCACTCCTTGATTTTCTTTCGCTGTGGGTCCCGAACCGTTCTGCACGACTCTCTCGATCTGGCCGTCGCGAAGATGAATCGTGCGCTGTGTGTGGGCGGCAATCTCGGGATCGTGGGTGACCATAACTATGGTCCGTCCATTCTGATGCAGCTCGTGGAGCAATTCCATGATCTCATCGCCCGATCGGGTGTCCAGGTTGCCGGTGGGCTCGTCGGCCAGGATGAGCAGAGGGTTGTTTACTAGTGCCCGGGCGATCGCCACCCGCTGCTGTTCCCCACCAGACAACTCCTGGGGTTGGTGGTTCAGACGATTGCCCAAGCCGACCGCCTCCAGCACCTCTCTCGCCACAACCGCGCGTTCTTCGGCGCTGCGTTTGTTATTTCGACTATAGAGCAAGGGCACCATCACATTTTTCAAGGCGGAGGTTCGTGACAACAAATTGTAGGATTGGAAGATGAAACCGATGCGATTGTTTCGAATATGGGCCAATTGCACACGATCCATTTCGCTTACATCCAAACTATCCAGGATGTAGCGGCCATCGGTCGGCCGGTCCAAGCATCCAAGGATGTTCATCAAAGTGCTCTTGCCGGAGCCCGAAGGCCCCATGATAGCCACAAATTCCCCACCCTCGATGATGATGCTCACGCCGTCCAGCGCCGCCACGCTGATCTCACCCATGCCGTAGATCTTTCTCACATCAATCGTTTGAATGATCGGTTGTTGCCCCATCATTGTGTCTCCACTATGCCGGTGGTGACCACCTCGCCGACATCCAAGCCGGACTTGATCTCGGCGAAGGTGAAGTCCATTAATCCCACCTCCACGGGGCGCAGCTTCAACTCACCGTCTTCCATGACGAAAACGGCGTATTCGTCCGGTGTTAGTTCACGGAGAGCTTCAACGGGAACCAGAGCCACATCTTCAGCCCGGCCTCCGATGACATCCACTGTGGCATTCATACCAAGCAGCAGCTTATTGATCGCGGCTGTTGCGCTCTCATCCAGTTTGACCAATCCCTTGACTGTCGAGATCTGACCCGAGGTGTACAGACTGGGATCCACCCTCACAACGCGACCTGTGAAAACACGATCAGGTAGGGCGTCAAAGATTACCTCCACCTCGTAATCAAGATCGATCTTGTCCATGTCTGTCTCGTCGAGGAAGATCTCCATGTACAACTGGCTTAGATCTGCCAGGGTAATGAATGATCCCGAAACGTTCTCATCTACCTCGGCTGTAACCGCCAGGATAGTGCCATCCATGGGTGCTACGATGACCGACTCTTCGAGATTGCGTTGCGATACCGCCAGTGTGTTTTCGGCGTTGGCTAACTGGAGCTCCGCCGTGGTTACCTCATCAGGGTCAGGGCCATCCTTGACACGCTCGTAAGCCTGTTCGGCTTCAGCGACCTTAGCCTCCGCCAGGGCGACCTCGGCATCAAGCTGTGCTTGTTGGATCTCGGTCGGATGGCCGGTATACCAGTTCCAATTACGCAGGGCAGAATCGTACTTCTTTTGTGCGTTAGCGTAATTCAATTGGAGAGATGCATTGTCTGGGTCTTTATCGAGCTTTTGTTTGGCTCGGTCGAGAGCTTCCTTAGCCATTTTTAGCTCGGCTTTGGCGGCGTCGAGCGTAGCCTCGCTGGCGCGATTGCCTTCCTGCTGTACGGTCCAGATATACCCCGCCGTGTGTAATTCGTCCCTGGCATTAGCCAGATCGAGCTGCGCCTGGGTGGACACGAGGCTGGAGTTCTCGTAGAGAGCATCGAGGGCCTTCTGGGCGTTCATGAAGGAAAGTTGATCCGCCATTACAGCGGATTCCAACTGCTCACGATCGCCCTGAACGGCCAGCACATCGCCAGCATGTACCTCGTCGCCGACTTGCACGGATAACTCGGCCACAGGACCATTAGTCCCAAAACCGAGTTCGATTTCATCTGCCGCGATCAACGTGCCGGAACCGCTGGCATAGATGACCAGATCCCCCTGACGAACTACGGTTGTTTGGATGTCCGGTTCTTCTGGTGTCTGGGACGGGAGGTAAATAACTCGGTAATAGGCGAATCCACCACCCACGAAAAGGATGAGCAACCCAAACGCAAATAAGAGCCTCTTCCTGGAAGATTTAGTAAACATGATCACTGCACCTCCGTTTGGGTGTTGGTTCGTTTTTTACTCTGACAGTGTAGAAAAAGAGTTTGAAGAAGTCGTTATTAGATTGTGTAGAGATTGTGTTGATTTTCATCCATTGGTGTATCGAGGGTTCTATTCATCCTAAGAATAAGGAACGTGATGCATCAATATTCAATCTTATAAGTAGGGGCGGTTCACGAACCGCCCCTACTTATCCTTATTGGGAGGTAGTGTTATGGAGTGAGGAAAGGTCGCCGGTTGAATGGGCGTTCACCTTGGTTGTGACCGCCGGTTCCCCATCGACCTTCACCGCTGAGGATCTTATCGGCTTGCTCCTGGGTGATGCGACCCTCTTCTACAGCTTGCTGTAATGCCTCTGCATCGACACCCCTCATGCCTGCTCTGACTTCTTCGAGATCGATACCCAGCTCTTCGGCCAGATCAGCGAGAGTCTTGCCCTCAGCCCGAGCGGCCTGGAGTTCATCAATTGTGATGCCTAACCTTTCAGCTATTGACGAATGATCCCCGTGGATACCGCGTTCATGATGTGGGTTGTTGCTTCTCCGACCATGAGGTCCCTGATGACCTTCGTGGCTGAGGAGATCCTCAGCTTGTTCCTGGGTGACGAGACCACCTTCCACAGCCTGTTGAACAACCTCTTCCAACGCGGCTTGCCTGGCAACGCGAATAACCTCAAGATCTACACCTTGCTCTTCAGCCAGGTCGGATAGGGTCTTGCCCTCCGACCTAGCAGCCTGGAGTTCCTCAACCGAGATACCGAGCGCTTTGGCGATGGCAACTTTGATCTTTTCCCGGTCGATTAAGCAATCTTCATCACAGTGATGATCCCCATCATCTTGGACCAAAACCGTACCATCAGGAACGAGTGGAGCCTGGGCGAAAGTTGCCGTGGCTCCAACTAGCGCGGTCAGCGCGATCAACACCGCGGCTATAACAGCTATTTTCTTGTTCGTGTTCATACTGTTTTCCTCCTTAGTATGTTTGTCGATTTGTATGAGCAATCATCTGAATGTGGATGTGAGTTGCCCTCATTTCGACCAAAGGATACTAAATGCTTGTTCAGAAGTTATGAAGAAGTGATGTGAAGTTGATTTGCTCCCATCTAGGTGTGTCCAACGCCACAATTCTGTTTCTACCCACGGATCAGGATATATTCCCTCTCGAGCAATGTGTAGGGGTTATTTACGCGAAAGTGTATGCTACTTATGAGAAATCTGAGGAGCTTTTCCCATAGATAAGGTGTCGATCCGAAATCCGTTGTGGAGGAGCGTTCCGTCGGATATGCCGGATGAATGGCTTGGCGTGGGGAGCCCAACGTTTTTTCTATAATAGGGTCAATTGTTGTGGGGGACGTTTACCATTGAGGGTGATATAAGGTGCAGCACGCTCTGCAAGCACACCGATTTTCCGCAGATCGCTCAACTGGCGAAGGGAACCATGCTGGCGGGAATGTATGATAGCCTCGGCTCCACGCGGTCCAATACCCGGCACACGCAATAGCTTCTCCCGTTCTGCTCGGTTGATCTCAACCGGGGTTTCAGACAGTGTAGTTTGTGCATATGCCAGCTTGGGATCAATATGTATGGGAAGATGTCTCTCGATAGTGAAAGGGAGATCCTCGAGGTCAAATCCATAATCACGCAACAGGTACGAGGCTTGATAGAGACGGTGCTGGCGCAGAGGGTCCTCAGCAGGATGATTCTCGAGGGGGGTTCCCTGAACGGGGGTGAAAGCTTCGAAGTAAGCTCGTGAGAGGCTGAAAGATTGGTTGAGCTGAGCCACTGTGGTTAATATTTCCAGATCGCTCTCCCCGGCTGCGCCGACGACGAACTGAGTGGTGCTCGATGGCCAACGGCCACCCCAACCTTGTTTGGGTGGAGCTTCACGACGAATTTCTTCAATCCAACGAAGCGGTCGGAGAAGCTCATTGGAGAAGTCTTTGGTGGGAGCGAGGCAGGCGAGGCGTTTGGAGTTTGGAGCCTCCAAGTTAACCGATACCCGGTCGGCAAGCTGCATAGCCTGTAGAACTTGGCCTCGTTCAGCACCGGGCATGATCTTCAGGTGTAGATAACCTCGGTATCTCAGTTTGTGTCGAAGAATCTCAGCCATATCGAGCATATGGTTCTGCGTATTTGTACCCCCAGCGAAAATGCCGGATGAGAGAAATAAACCATCCACCAGTCCTGCGCGATGGATGTCATGATATGTTCTAGCGAGTTCCTCCGGTTTAAAAGTGATTCGCTGGAAGTCACGCCCAGCATAGAAAATGCAGTAGCGACAGTCGCGCTCGCAAGCGGTGGTGAGCATAGCCTTGAGCACAGGTACACGCCGACCACTGGGTACGGAGGTTAAGTGGATGGCCATACGCCGGCCGTCGACCTCAATCCAACGCATTCCTGAAGTACTGCCGTAGCGGTCTCGTAGTTCGGTGGCGGTGTAACCAAAGACCTTAGTTCTGTGAGGGGGTGGACGGCTTTCCGATCGACATTCTCCAACGGATTCGAACATAGTCGCCTGCGACGACAAGGAAAGCTTCTGCAACCTATCCATAGCACCAATAGAATAGCACAAATGTTCGCATTGTGCAAATTGTTTATGAGTTAGGCGTCCCCTGATGGTATCTCAAATCACTTATCTTTACTCGCCATACAATGAATCTATGCCCATCTTCGCTCGATCGTCGAGATTGCTCTCATCCGTGACACCGATTGCTGCGTAGAAGGATTGGTCGTAATCACGCGTCCTGATGACGACAGGCATCGGCACGGCATGACCAAGTATCAGAGCTTGCTGGCGGGTGTCCAGCCGGGCCAGCACCTCCCGAAGGGTGCTTGCCCCGCTCACGCCAGAGAATACCGCGCGGATATCGGCCTCATTGTCCAACAGGCACGTCACGCGAGTACCAATCTGGCTCATGACCTCATCGTCAATACCACTCGGTCGCTGATCTACGATGAGCAAGGTAACGTTGTACTTCCGCAGCTCGCGGGCGATAACCCCGAAGATGGTGTGACTGGCTATTTTGGGATCGAGGAACTTGTGCGCCTCCTCGATGACGATCACCAGTGGTTTAGGCTCGTCAGCTTTACCTCCACTGGCAAGATTTTTTTGGCGTACGTAACGACCATGGATTCGACGGGTTAGGTAGTTGGCCACCAAAATGTAAGCCGCCATCGTGTTACCGTAGTTACCAAATTCCAGAACTACGTTAGTGCCATTGCTTAGCCTAAGAAAGATATCCTCTACGGCATCGTCGCCCCGACCAGGAACAAGAAAACCCATGCGGTGGAAGAATTCAAATTTCCGTTGAATGGCGCCCAGAGTGCCGGCGACGATACGTCCGCTTTCGATCAGATTCTGCAATTCCTCATCCGCTTTTTCTATCTCCAGGAGCTTGGCGATCCACGAGGGTCCTAATGTGCGGCGAAGATAGTAAAGGGCTCCTGTCTGGACGTCGCTCAGACCCAGCAAGCCGGAGAGCATCTCAACATCCTCTGGCTCAATCTGTTCATATCCAATTTTCAGAACACGGTCGATCTTGCTGCCGCGAGCGCGGGAGGTGTCCTCGTCGAGGGTGACCACGCTCACTCGCCCGTCGGGGAATAGCTGGCGCAACCCCTTAAATTCACGACCGGTTTCGTCTTTCACCGCCCAGCCATAATCGTTGTGCATGTCGAATATCAATGTCGCCGCCAAGCCGGATTTGATTATTCCCGTCAGCACGGTTCGAGTGATGAAGGACTTGCCAGTTCCACTCTTGCCAAACACACCTGAGGAGCGTTCGACAAAGCGGGCTAGATCGATATTGACCTGCACCTGTTCCATGTCTAGCGGGGTACCAACATAGAAGTGAGTTTCGTCTTCCTCGCCGAAAACACACTCAACATCTTGAGCGGATGCCTCGTAAGTGGGCGAGAAGTGGGAGGGGATGGTTTTAACTGGACGAGGTTCCGATTGCTCTTCATCAAGCATGAGCATGAGGCTTACGTTCAGTGTGCCGATAGCGACCTCACTGCTGTAGACCTCAAGGACAAAGTCTTCGGAGAGATCGGGAGGGCGTCGGACCAGGTCAGGGTTGGTGGCATCAAGAGCGATGTCGGTGACGATGCCGAAGAATCTGCGGCTGGTCTGCCTGCCTCGGATCACAACATACCGTCCTACAGCCAGCTTCTCCATCGAAAAGCGAGGGTCGATCTTGATCTGTAACCCGGAAGAGAGTGAGCCGCCGACCACTATACCAAGGGGGGCTTCATCGACCCGAGGACCGAGGATGTCTTCAAGTTCCGAACGTTCAATCATGACCAACTTCCTTGAGTGATGAGGTGTCAGTTCCTGTATTTGGTTGCGATCTGGCTGTCCTATTCAGCTAAACCACGGACGACAACATGTAGTCTGGAGAGATCTCGGTCCAACAGGCGGGCACATTCTCGTCCCGCCTGCAATAGGAACCTCCTACGTTCACCGCCTGACCTATCCTGGGCGGCCTGGCGTAGCGCTGCCGTCAGCAGGTCATCTACGGGCAGGTTAGGGGCGGAAAGTATCAATGGGATGAAATCCAGCCTCTGGGTAAAGGCCATTCTCTCGGCCGGAGTGAGGGCGCGGATAGGTGCGAGCGTGAGAGGAGGTTGTGGGGGCAGGTTGTAGTGGAACTGGTCGTCCCTTTGGTAACCTATAGCTAATGCGCTGAACTCGACCGGCACTTGGCGGTTGTATTGGTGGTCAGAGAATTGCTCGGGTGACAGGCTCTCTGCGGTAGCCATTTGACGGGCGAATTCATCATCTTCGATGCTGATGTCATAAATCAAGCCGATCACTTGGCTGTGTCCCTGCTGGGCTTCGGCCTTACAAAAGGCTCCGAAGGAGGGCAAGTCAGGTTCGGGCAGGCGTACTGCGCCGACAAATCCCCGGATGCTGCAGCGGGTGACACGACCGATCATAGCGTGTACCTCTTCCATATCGATGATTCTCCTTCACAGCCGATGACGGCGTCGTTGTCCAATCCACTTCTTAGTTCGAGATTTCTGGGAAAGTCGAGGCAATAGTCCGTGGTTTAGCCAGGTTCGTTGGAGCATCTGATCCAGATTACGACGTTCAGCGTATGAAATCAGAGCTAGTTCATGCGCCCGTATGAGGGCATAAGGGAATCCTCCTGTGGAGCGGCATTGCTCGAGGATCCCGGCGTGAACCCAGTTCAGAAGCTCCGGTTGCTCGGCTACCCAACAAGGGATCTCCACACGAACAATTTGCCCCTCTTCTCCCGAGTTGAGGTAGAAGAATTGCACCTCATGCCCAGAGGCCTGGAAATCCCGATTGACCGGCGAAGCATGGGTAAAGCGGGAACTACGCTGTCCTGGTGATAAGAGTTGAGCAAACAGCATGCGATCGGTCAAGCCTCGGTAGGGATTAGCGCGAAGGGTTTCCTGGTTAATAACCTCAAGCGGTAGATTTGCTAGGTGGAGTAAAGCGAGCACGTTTGTACTGCGTGGTCGATCTACGAAGCCGGCCAAGGCGGCACCAGCTTGGTGTATACGGTCGAGGTGATCAAAGTATGCGCGCAGGATACGATCCATAGTACGATGTTTTGAATCTTGCACTTGGAGCGCCAACCACAATAGTAAGCCGTTATCGAGCAGTGCAAGTGTTGGCTCTCCAGGGCAGCAATCGGTTAAGCGAGCTAATTCCCCCATTTCGGCCACGTCACGCCATCCATCAACTACGGCATTAGTAATCGCGCCGTCGTTCTGGTCATAAAGATCTTCATCCTGGTAATAAATCCACGGTCGGCTGTTAGTTTGAGGCGGCTTGCCACTGCCGTGAGCGATTATGATGCTGCCAATATTGATCATGAAATAGAAAGCGGGTGCATGACGGTCGGGGTAGATCTGGGATCCGTCAGCACCGATCACCTTCAATTGGTCCGGAAGGGTCGGAGGCGATACGAGCAAATCAA
Source organism: Anaerolineae bacterium (assembly GCA_030598885.1). GTDB lineage: Bacteria > Chloroflexota > Anaerolineae > Anaerolineales > E44-bin32 > DUEZ01. The sequence goes on from JAUVOZ010000017.1 coordinate 9,741, forward strand.
GTGGTTCCTGTGTGGGGACCGCGCCTGGCCAACGGTTGCCAGCATGGGCGATTCGAGCCTGTATATGTTTAGGTTTCATCAAGGAGACCCGGCGAAATGTCTCCACAGCTTCGGGAAGTTTTATGGCTAACTGTTCGACACGACTGGCGGCTGTTCGGCCCATATCCTGCATCTGGGAGAGCACTTGAGGAAGATTCAAACTCATATGAAGTTCCTTTCGAACACCTGTTCCAGATTATATCCTATGCCGACACCTACGCAACGAAATCAGCTTGACCCGCCCTTCCACGGGGGCTACAATCCGCCAAGGAATCATACCTGGTTGGATCTTATCCTCCGTAAATGGAGGTATGTGGCTGGGGCGTATGGGTTGTGCTATACTGCGCGACAATGAATAATGAAGAAGCGGTTTCTGAACGGGTTGCCAGGTGGTTGCAGAGAGTGGGATTGAACCAACCGGTCGCCTTCATACTTGAGGCTATCGGTCCCCTTGCGTTTCTCGGCGCACAAGCGGCTTTTCTGATGGAGCCGTTGATTGGCGCGTCTGACAACCCGGTTGGTGATTTAGCTCGTCTGTTGGAGGATCCAACCCAGGTGTCGGAATTAGTGGAGCGCTTACGTACGGAGGAGGAAGGGTGCTAGGCAGCATAGATATCGTGGGTCTATTGGTCTTATTGCTCTTCCTCGGCTTGCTCCTGGGCTTTGCCGCTGTAGGTAGAAACTGGCCGACGGTGTTCCGTCCGGTACCTGGCTTTGAGGAACTCGGGACGGCGATTGAGTGCGCGGTTGAAGCGGGTGAGCGGGTTCATCTCTCCCTGGGAACTGGATCTGTGATCGGTTCGGATAGTGCTCCGGCACTGGCCGGGTTGGCGATGCTTTCGCGTGTTGCGTCGGTGACCACTATGAGTGATAAGCCGGTGGTGGTCACTGCGGGTGACGGAGCCATGACTATGTTGGCGCAAGAGACGCTGCGTTCGGCTTACCAACAAGCTAAAGTGGGTGAGCGGTATCGTCGAACCTCTGGACGTATGTTGGGACCAACGCCGCTCTCCTATGTGGCCAGTCTCCCGATATTAATCGCTAGCGAGGACGTATCGGTTCACATACTGGCCGGTTCCTTTGGTGCCGAAGGGGCACTGGCGGCTGACTTTGGTGAGCGTCAACACGCCTTTGTGATTGCAGGAACCGATGATGCTCAATCCCAAGCTTTACTCTATGTGACGGCAGAATATCCAATGATAGGTGAAGAGATCTTTGCTGGAGGCGCTTACCTCAATGTTGGCCCACTTCACCGCGCCAGCCTACGGGCTCAAGATGCGGTCCGGATGCTGATTGTAGTCCTGATCCTGACTGGAACGGTTCTACGCGCCTTGGGGGTGATCTTGTGAAGGTCAGGACTAATATTGTGTGGGCGGCAGCGGCGGTTGGGTCGGGAATATTCGTCCTGCTGGGCTACTTCATTGACTATGAGGTTATTCTAACCCTACGCTTAATTCTGATGCGTTGGTCAGTTCTGCTGGCAGCTGTGGCGTTGTTCCTGGGTTTGTTCAACCTATTAACAGTGCACTGGAGCAAGGTTAGCGAGCAGGAGAAGGGATGGCCCTTTAGCGCACTTCTTATCCTTGCCTTCCTGGTCACGCTTATCATGGGTTTAGTATTTGGACCGGATAACCAGATATCGCTGCTGCTCTTCAACTACATTCAGTTGCCAGTCGAGGCCGGTCTGATGGCATTATTGGCTGTATTTCTGGCAGTGGCCGGATTTCGTCTCGTCTCCCGGCGTCGAGATCCATTCAGCTTGATATTTGTAGTGGTTGCGCTGTTTGTTCTTCTGGGGACGGGTCCGACGCTGGGGGCGAGTGATGGCGATGGATATGTTTTACTTAGACAACTGAGGAACTGGATCGCTCAAGTGTGGGCGTCTGGGGGCGCCCGCGGCATTCTGCTCGGGGTGGCGTTAGGAGCAGGGTTAACCGGGTTACGGGTCTTATTAGCGGTCGACCGACCGTACGGGGATTAACTAAGATGGCTGACATCCGTTGTCCGATGTGCAGCAAATCCAACCCAGAAGACGCCGAGGTCTGTGGCGTTTGCGGTGCGCGTCTTAAGCCGCTGGTCATCGACCAGCCTCCTCAAGAGCAGCCGCCCGGTCAGGCTGAAGAGCCACGAACTGAACAGGGGGCTGAGCAAGAGGAAGGGCTGGATTGGTTAGGTCGTATCCGGACAGAAGCCGAAAGCGAAGTCCCTGATGACGAGATCGAACCAGAAGAAACTACCGATGAGGCTGTATCCCCCGATTGGCTAGGGAGGCTGCGTGAAGTTGACATAACGGCGGATGAAGGACCACCTGATGGGGAGGTTCCCGACTGGCTGTCGGCTTTTTCCGAAGATGTCGGTGAAGTGCGGGAACCGGAAGGGGAAGAACAAGAGTGGCTAGATCGCATCCGCGAGAAAAAAGAAACCGAGGCAATTGAGAGTGAAGAGGAGGCTGAACCGGTAGATGACTGGTTGGCTCGGCTCAGGGAAGATGAGGAACTGGTTCCAGAGAGCCTCGGAGCAGATGAGATAACCCCGGAGGAATTCCCTCTACCAGCAGAGATCCCAGCCGAGGAAGAGGTAGAGGAGCAGGTAATCAGCCCAATCGAACCAATGGATATATCTATGGAGCCCTCTGAGGCTGCTCCATTGGATGTAGTGGAGGATGAAGAGGCATCTCCTGAACCGATCGATGTCTTGCCCGAGCCGACCGAGGTCGCTCCATTGGAGGTCGTGGAGGATGAAGAGGCGTCTCCTGAACTGATCGACGTCTTGCCCGAGCCGATCGAGGCTGCTCCATTGGATGTAGTGGAGGATGAAGAGGCGCCTCCTGAACCGCTCGATATCTTGCCCGATCCGATCGAGGTTGCTCCTCCAGCAGTACCCTCTGATTTTGAGCTTCCATCGGAGATTGAAGGAGAAGTAGAGGAGGTTGAGGCAAGAGTTGATGAGTTCGAGACGCCCATAGAAGACGAACTTCCCCATGTTCCGGCACTGATCCTAGATGAGGAGGAGGCGATTGGCGAACAAACGCCTGATCTAGATCTGGATTCGATTCAGCTCCCTGGATGGCTAAATGAATTAAGGGAGACGACTCCTCAAGAAGAGGTGCCTGCGGAAGATGTTTCGCAAGACCTGGCGCCAGCAACGCTACCATCGTGGTTGGAAGCGATGCGGCCGGTTGAGACCTTCCGGTCGGCGGTAGAGATCGAGTCTATGGACGAACAAGTCGTAGAGTCGGCAGGTCCACTGGCTGGCCTACAAGGCGTTCTTATGGCTGAGCCGGTAGTGGCCATACCACGCTCTGCGACCGTTGGCGCTGCTCGGCTGGAGGTGACCGAGCGTCAATATGCGCAGGCTGAATTATTGCATCGGATTGTAGAGGAGGAAGACCAAGAGCGACCACCAGCTACCGTGCGCCGGATCCGCTTGCCCTTCCTGCGATGGGTAATTGGCTTACTACTGATCATCGCTGTAGTGCTTCCAACCGTCTTGTCCTTCAAGGATGGGGAAGGTTTTCCCCTGCCAAGTTACATGCCGCGCGATCTGGGGACCTTGTTTTCCGTGGTGGAAGAGATTCCTCCCGAACGACCGGTGTTGACTGTCTTTGACTATACGCCAGGCTACGCTGGCGAACTCAACACCGTTGCCGGCCCATTGCTGGAGCATATCATACTACGTGGTCTGAAGGTGGTAACTGTCTCAACCCAGCCGACCGGCTCTCCCTTGGCTGAAGGGCTGCTAAGCCGGGTTGGCGTAAACGGTGAGAACTATGTTCATCTGGGCTATCTCTCGGGTGGCTCAACCGCGGTGCAGTTATTCACTGCTGCTCCTCGCGAAACCATTTCCAGGGGATTTCTCCTGCCAGATGATATGCAAAGCCAATCAGGTTGGCAATCACCGATTTTGCAGGATGTATTGCAACTTTCAGATTTCAGCTTGATGGTGGTGATCACCGCCAGCACGGACAGCGCTCGCACCTGGGTGGAACAGGCCTACCCATGGAAAGGTGAAACCCCATTGGTGATGGTGCTCAGCGTCGGTACTGAACCCTTGATAAGACCCTATTACGAAGCCCTTGAACCTCAGGTTGACGGCATCCTAACTGGATTGCCAGCAGCGGTGACATACGAGCAGTACCTCGGGCGTTCAGGTGAGGCCCTTGCTCTCTGGAACGCCTTCGGGGCGGGAATGTTGACCGTTGAATTGATCTTGCTTGCCGGCGTGATCTATGGTGCTGCAATATGGTTAGTCCGGCCAAGGACAGTTGAGACGAGAAGCGAACACAATGACTGAGTTCACCACACTCGATTTAGTAGGAACTATTACTGCTGCCCTCCTAACGGTCATGGTGCTCAGCTATCTATTGGGGGATAATATATTTTTCCGATTTGCGGTCTACCTTTTCATCGGCGTTGCTGCGGGTTATGCTGGATCCATAGCATGGCATAACGTCATCTGGCCAGGTCTGATCGACCCGTTAGTCTCTCAGGAGCTAGCTGGGTTTCTACAGCCCTCCAACATTGTTGCTGTCATTGTGCCTTGGTTGCTGACCATATTGCTCTTGCTTAAAGTGTCACCTGCCACTTCACGTTATGGTGGTCTGCCATTAGCTCTCCTAGTTGGGGTCGGTGCGGCGGTGGTTGTTGGGGGTGCTATATCAGGAACTCTGATCCCCCAGAGCCTAGCAGCTATGGGTACGCTTACTCCGAGTACGCTTCTACCCCAAGCCGGGGAGGAGTTGATTGTATGGCTCGAACGTATTATCAGTGCCATCATAATGCTTTTAGCCACGATCACCATATTGATGTATTTTCGATTCACAACCCGTCGCGGTGTAACAGGTGAAGCGAGACGCTCCAAACTCGAGAGGATAGCAGCTGTTATTGGTCAAGTGTTCATTGCAATCACCTTTGGGGTGATGTATGCTGGCGCGCTGGCGGCGACGGTGGTCATTTTAATTGAGCGCATCCAATTTCTTAGGGATGTCGTCTCATCTTTGTTGACGGGATAGTGATGGACGTATGAATGCGATCTTAGATGCCGATACCCTATTGGCGGTGGATGTAGGCAGCGTGAACACGCGCGCCAACTTATTTGATGTGGTCGATGGCCGCTATCGCCTGATCGCGACTGGTCGCTCTCCATCGACAGTTGGGACACCAGTTTACGACATCAGTGAAGGTGTGCGCATGGCTTTGGATAAGGTGCAGACGATTACCGGGCGGCGCCTTGTGGATGAGGCTGAGGAATTGATTATGCCCGTCACCAACGAGGGGACGGGTGTAGATGTTTTGGTCGCGACCGCTACTGCAGGATCCAAGGTGCGCACAATCCTGGTGGGCTTAATGCCGGGAGTTTCTCTTCAGAGTATCCGACGGTTGGCAGCTTCATCCTATCTGGAGATTGTCGGCGAGATAGGTTTAATGGATCGGCGTCGGGAGGAGGAGCGGATTGATCTCATTGTTGCTGCTCGACCTGACTTGATCCTCATGGCTGGCGGGACAGATGGTGGCGCCAGCGATTCGGTCCTGCAACTGGTTGAGACCGTTGGTGTGGCAGCGAACCTGCTGCCCGGGGGAAAGCCAGTGCGGATTGTTTTCGCCGGCAACCGTCACCTAGGGGCATCGGTGATGGAATGTTTTGGGGAGCGACTTTCGGTGACGTTGACTCCCAATGTGCGGCCCAGCCTGGAACTGGAGGATTTAGCTCCCGCTCGCATACGCCTGGCAGAAGTGATGGCTGATATCCGCACCGCTCGCGTATCTGGTTTCAGTGAGCTTGAACAGTGGTCGCGAGGCAATTTCATGTCCACAGCAGATGCCTTTGGTCGTATAATCCGCTACTTAAGCGGGATCTACGGTCCGGATAAGGGAGTTTTGGGGATTGACCTGGGAGCGAGCCAGGCCACAATTGCAGCCGCTTTTGATGGCATGTTACGTATTGCCGTCAGTTCTGATCTAGGACTAGGCACCTCTCTACCTGGTTTACTCAAACACAGCACTTTGGCTGATGTTATGCGTTGGATGCCAGTGGAAATACCGGAATATAGGTTGCGCGACTACATTGGCAACAAGGCTCTTCATCCGGGCACGGTACCGGTGGAGATGGACGAGTTGCATATTGAATATGCCCTGGCCCGGGAAGTGATTCGTTCAGCGCTGTCGCTCGCCAAACGGGAATGGCCTATGAATAAAGCTATGCGGTCATCGTGGCTGTTGCCGCCGTTCGAGCCAATTATAGCTAGTGGGGGGGCACTAGCGCGCGCCCCGCATCCAGGATATGCTGCATTAATGCTGCTTGATGCCGTGCAACCGACCGGCATTTCAACTTTGGTGCTGGATCCATACAATTTGACCCCAGCGCTAGGTGTGGCAGCTGGACCAATGCCGGTTATCCCTGTGCAGGTGCTGGAATCTGGAAGCTATGTCAGCTTGGGTACGGTAGTTGCACCCGTTGGACAGGCGAGACACGGGCGGCGAATCTTGAGACTGAATTTAGAACGGGAGGGTAATGGCCAGGATATGAGTGGGGAAATCCGGATGGGGCAATTGGTGGTGCTACCGTTGGCGCAAGGTGAGAAGACTCGCCTGACGTTGAGACCTGAACGAGGAATTGACATAGGCTTTGGCGGGCCGGGTAGAGCTGGGGCTTTGCGCGTTGCCGGTGGAGCCGTCGGCCTCATAATCGATGCCCGTGGGAGACCGATATCTCTTCCAAAAGATGCTGGACAGCGGCGCGAGTTGAATCAGAAGTGGCTATGGGATATCGGAGCGATCGAATGACCTTTTGGCATCAACCTTGCAACCTATTTCACGCTGAGCGATGAGTAATTACCCTTTACCTTCGGTGACGCACGTCACACCCCTGACCACCATCCGCCGTGAGCGTGTTCTTCCCATTCCCGGTGTGGTGACAGTACGGGTGAATGAGAAAGTGCAGGCATCTCATATAGTGGCGGAAGCTGAGCCAGCACCCCGACACCTGTTCTTAGATATTGTCCGTGGGCTCGGTGTTTCCGAACGCCAGGTGAGTCAATACCTGGTTCGACATGAGGGCGATCGGGCGGACGCGGGTGAGGTGATAGCCGGACCGGTTGGTCTTGCCCGGCGGACAGTACGAGCACCAGCTGATGGTCGCATTGTCTCTATCTCTCGTGGACGGGTCCTATTTGAGGTCCGGGGGGAGCTATTTAGAATGCGAGCAGGCTTCCCTGGAGTAGTAATTGCAACCGATGGTACCCATTCGGTCACTATTCAGACTACTGGGGCTCTGATACAAGGGGTCTGGGGTAACGGCCACATGGACTATGGTGTGATGCGTATGGTGGGAGCAGGTCCTGCGGATCGACTCAAGACTGATCAACTGGATGTCAATCTGCGTGGGGCAGTGCTCGTCGCAGGGATTTGTGATCACCCAGCACCTCTACACCAAGCAACAGAGCTATCGGTGCGAGGAGTGATCCTGGGCGGGTTGGCTTCCGATTTGATCCCGGTTGTGCAACGCCTGCCGTACTCAGTAGTTGTCATCGAGGGTTTCGGTGAGCTGCCGATCAACCCACCGGCGTTCAATTTGCTGAGCACCAACGTTGGTCGGGAGGTAGCGCTTTATGCCCACGCTGCTAATCCATACCAGAGTCAACGTCCAGAAGTAATTATCCCCCTCCCGACGTCACGCGATGTGGGTTTCCCGGACGAAGTGGTTCCACTTAGGTCTGGGGTTAGAGTTCGGGTGATACGTGCCCCTTACCATGGTGAGGTAGGAATTATACAAAAGGTACTTGCTCGTGCTGCACAATACCCCAGCGGGATTCGCGCCATGAGCGCAAAGGTGGAGCTGGAGGGAGGCAACGTAGCGACAGTGCCTATAGCGAATCTAGAGGTGTTGCAATAAGGCAGACAATCAGCCGCCCGGATTTCGGTGTAGCCTGTGATTTGAGTGTTCGACCAAGTTCGCCGAAATCTGAGATTACGCCGAAATCTAGAGCCCTAGGCTCAGTCCAGCGGCGCGATCAATCGGGAAGCTATAAGTCGACCTAGAGAGTGAGGAGATGGGAATATGGCAGAAGACTTTGAGATGGGTGGCCCACTACCGGAAGAATCTTCAAACCGAACGTTCATTATGGCTGCTGCTGGCATTGGAGCCTTGTTGGTCTTGAGTATGATCTGCCTGGGCGTATACGCTCTAGTCCTTGCACCGAGGCAACAAGAGGCTCGAGCAACTCAGGCGGCCAGTATCATCCTAGAGAATACTGCAGTGGCGCAAACCCAGACGGCAGAGGCGGGGGAAGATACCCCCACTCCGATTCCATCTGCAACCGATACGCCCCTGCCCACAACGACTATCACGCCGACTCAGGTGGTGGTGCTGCCTTCAGATACTCCAACACCCTTTACCACCCTGCCGACCCTTGAGCCGTTAACGGCCACAGCCGCTGCTCAAGCGACGTTGGATGCGATAGCGGGTGGTGCGTTAACGCCAACAGCTACCGCATTACCAGCGACGGGTTTTGCTGATGAGGCTGGCGTGCCCGCACTCCTTCTTTTGGGCTGTGTGTTGCTGGTAGTAGTCTTCATCGCACGCGGATTACGTACACGTTCCGCTATCGGATGATACTGCTGATCATCTCTTCGGCGATACATTTGCCCCTCTCAGGGTCAACCTTGCGTTGGCCCTGTTCGCCTATTAGGACGTAGGATGTCAGAAACCGATCTCCCATTCTCCTCTCTTGCCTATCGGCTACTTGCTGATCTGGCTGCTGGAAGTTGTGTGGCGATCACTGGCCTCAGCAACAGCGGCAAATCTACCTTGATGCGGGCGTTAGCCACCCAGCCGGCTGAGCAAGCCTATGAAGAAGCTAGCGACCGACCCGTCTTCATGATTTACGTGGACTGTAATCGAGCCGTAGCTTTATCAGCCCAAGCGTTTTATGAGGTTGTTCTGCGTTCCATACTAGAGCGTTTGGTTGAACAAGTACCATCCGATCTTGCGACCGCGTTGCGCGGTTACCATCAATTGATTACCGAATCAGAATCGGGATTCTCAGCCTCTTTATCTTTCAACTTGGCATTGACTGATCTTTGTGAACAGTTGGACCGTTGCTTGTGCCTTCTCATAGACGAGTTCGATGAGATATATTCTTCATTGGATGAGAGAGCCCTTCTCAATCTGCGTGCTTTGCGGGATCGATTCAGTACACGACTTATTTATGCAACGGCGACCTTGCGGAACCTACCATCATTGCGTGGTCAAACCTTTGAGCACGAATTCGCCGAGATGTTCTCTCATTCTACATATCCCATGCCCTTGTTGGATGACGATGAAGTGAGCCACCTGCTTCAATCATCAGACTTATCGTCGCTGACTCCAGAGCGGAAGAAGA